>NZ_MWLP01000050.1:0-12021 GCF_010634885.1 Microbacterium sp. B35-04
GACGAAACGCCCCGAGCCGACGAGGAACGTCTGATGCTGTACTCACAGGTACCCGCGCACGAGAAGCGGCGGCTGTTCCGCGAGCGGCTCGCGACCGGCGAGCTGCTGCGTTTCCCCGGGGCGTTCAACCCCCTCAGCGCGCGGCTCATCGAGCGCAAGGGGTTCGAGGGCGTCTACATCTCGGGCGCGGTGCTCAGCGCCGACCTCGGCCTGCCCGACATCGGCCTCACGACCCTCACCGAGGTGGCGGCCCGCGGTCAGCAGATCGCGCGCATGACCGACCTGCCGGCGGTCATCGACGCCGACACCGGGTTCGGCGAGCCGATGAACGTCGCCCGCACGATCCAGACGCTCGAGGACGCCGGCCTCGCGGGAACGCACATCGAGGACCAGATCAACCCGAAGCGCTGCGGCCACCTCGACGGCAAGTCCGTCGTCGACGAGGACACCGCGATCAAGCGCATCCGCGCCGCGGCCGACGCGCGGCGCGACCCGAACTTCCTCATCATGGCGCGCACCGACATCCGGGCTGTCGAGGGGATGGATGCCGCGACCCGGCGCGCGAAGGCCCTCGTCGACGCGGGGGCCGATGCCATCTTCCCCGAGGCGATGCGGACGCTCGAGGAGTTCGCCGCGATCCGCGCCGCCGTGGACGTGCCGATCCTCGCCAACATGACCGAGTTCGGCAAGTCCGACCTCTTCTCGGTGGACCAGCTTCGCGACGTCGGCGTCAACATTGTGATCTGGCCGGTGTCGCTCCTGCGCATCGCGATGGGTGCGGCATCCCGTGCACTCGATACGCTCGTCGAAGACGGACACCTCACCGCGAAGCTGGGTGAGATGCAGCACCGGGGCGACCTCTACGACCTCATCGACTACGAGCAGTACAACCACTTCGACCAGGACGTCTTCAACTTCCAGATCGAGCGCTGATCATGTCCCGAACTCCGCGTTGCATGTCCCGATTTCGGTCACTCCCGCACCCGCGGAACGACCGATTTCGGGACATGCCGCACTCCGAAGGAGAGCAGTCATCATGACCGAACCCGACATCAAGAAGGGGCTCGCCGGAGTCGTCGTCGACTACACGGCGGTCTCGAAGGTCAACCCCGACACGAACTCGCTGCTGTATCGCGGGTATCCGGTGCAGGAGCTCGCGGCGACGCAGTCGTTCGAGGCCGTCGCCTACCTGCTGTGGCACGGCGACCTGCCGACCGAGGTGCAGCTGGCGCAGCTGCGCGCCACCGAGCGGGCCTACCGTCACCTCCCGGCTGATGTGCGTGCCGCGATCGACCTCGTGCCGATCGACGCGCACCCGATGGACGAGGTGCGCACGGCCGTGAGCCTCATCGGCGCCCGCGACCTCGCGGGCACCGGCTCGGTGCTCGAGGTGAGCGGCAGCGCGGAGGAGAACCTGGCGCGCAGCGTCCGCCTGTTCGCCGTGCTCCCCGCGATCGTCGCGTACGGGCAGCGCCGCCGGCGCGGCCAGCAGCCGCTCGCGCCGCGCGACGACCTCGACTACGCCGCCAACTTCCTGTGGATGACGTTCGGCGAGGAGGCCGACGACGTCGTCGTCGACGCGTTCAACCGCTCGATGGTCCTGTACGCCGAGCACTCCTTCAACGCCTCGACGTTCACCGGCCGCGTGATCGCCTCGACGCTGAGCGACCTCTACTCCGCGGTGGTGGGCGCGATCGGCGCGCTCAAGGGACCGCTGCACGGCGGCGCCAACGAGGCCGTGCTCCACATCTTCGACGAGATCGGCACCGCCGAGAACGTCGGGCCGTGGCTCGATGAGGCGCTCGCCGAGAAGCGCAAGATCATGGGCTTCGGCCACCGCGTCTACAAGCGCGGCGACTCGCGCGTGCCGACGATGAAGGCGGCACTCGACACCCTGGTCGAGCACTACGACCGGCCGGATGTCGCGGCGCTCTACGACACCCTCGAGTCGGAGTTCGTCTCGCGCAAGGGCATCTACCCGAATCTCGACTACCCGTCCGGACCGGCGTACAGCCTCATGGGCTTCGACACGCTGACGTTCACGCCGCTGTTCGTGGCGGCGCGCGTCACCGGCTGGACCGCGCACATCATGGAGCAGCTCGCCTCCAACGCGCTCATCCGCCCGCTGTCGGCGTACAACGGCCCCGACGAGCGCCACATCGACGGCTACGTTCCGGATGCCGCGACTCTCGCCGCCGCCGAGCGCGACGAGGAATCTGAGGGCTGACCCGGTGACCCTGTGGCACGGTGCGGATGCCGTCGACCTCGGCGCGATGGCCGCGGGAACGCTCATCGAGAACCTCGGCATCGAGATCGTCGAGATCCGCGACGACGCCCTCGTGGGACGGATGCCGGTGGACCACCGCACGGTGCAGCCCGCGGGTGTGCTTCACGGCGGCGCCTCCGTCGCGCTCGCCGAGACCCTGGCGTCGTGGGCGGGCTACCTCGCCGTGGATCGCGAGCGGTTCCACGTCGTCGGGCAGGAGATCAACGCGAACCACATCCGCCCGATCTCGTCGGGCTGGGTGACGGCGACCGTGACGCCGGTGAACATCGGCCGGCGCGTGCACGTGTGGGAGATCCGCATCGTCGACGCCGCCGGCAAGCTCGTGTGCATCTCGCGCTGCACCCTCGCCGTCATCGAGCAGCGCAGCACCTACGCGACGCCGGATACCCGCGGCTGATGACGGATGCCGCGGGCCGCGCTGATCGCCACCCGCAACCCGCGGCTGATCACGGATGCCGCGGCCCGCGGCACCTGGCACAGATTTAGGCTCTTGAGCAGGAGGTCGCCATGCCACAGGCCGTCATCGTAGACGTCGTCCGCACTCCGTCCGGGCGCGGCAAGCCGGGCGGCGCGCTGAGCGCGGTGCACCCGGTCGACCTCGTCGCCGGAATGCTCACCGCGCTGCTCGACCGCAGCGGCCTGGAGTCGCGGCAGATCGACGACGTGCTGATGGGCTGCGTCAGTCAGATCGGCGACCAGTCCCTCAACGTCGCTCGGCAGGCCGTGCTCGCCGCCGGCTTCGACGAGACCGTGCCGGCCGCGACGATCGACCGTCAGTGCGGGTCGAGTCAGCAGGCCGCGCATTTCGCGGCGCAGGGCGTGATCGCCGGCGCGTACGACATCGTGATCGCGGCCGGCGTCGAATCGATGAGCCGGGTGCCGCTCGGCTCGTCGGCCCACGGCGGCACCGTGTCGGATGGCGTCGCCCGCCGCTACCCCGAGGGCCTCGTGAACCAGGGCGTGTCGGCGGAGCTCATCGCGCAGCGATGGGGCTTCAGCCGCGAGGAGCTCGACGCGTTCTCGGCCGAGTCGCATCGGCGGGCGGCGGATGCCTGGACTCGCGGTGCCTTCGACTCGCAGGTCCTTCCGGTGCTCGCCGACGCCGCCGACGCAGTCGCGTTCGACGAGACGGTCCGGGCCGGAACAACGGTGGAGTCGCTGTCCGGCCTGAAGCCCGCCTTCCGCACCGACGCGCTCGCCGCGCGGTTCCCCGACGTCGACTGGCGCATCACCGCGGGTAATTCCTCGCCGCTCACGGATGCGGCATCCGCTGTCCTGATCATGAGCGAGGAGAAGGCGGCCGAGCTGGGGCTGACGCCTCGGGCGCGCTTCCACTCGTTCGCGGTGGTCGGCGATGACCCGATGATGATGTTGACCGGACCGATCCCGGCGACGAAGCGCATCCTCGAGCGCAGCGGCCTCGGCATCGACGACCTCGACGCATACGAGGTGAACGAGGCGTTCGCCTCGGTGCCGCTGGCGTGGCAGCGCGAGCTCGGCGCCGACCCGGCGAAGCTGAACGGCTGGGGCGGCGCGATCGCGCTCGGGCACGCCGTCGGCGCGTCGGGCACGCGTCTGCTCGGCACGCTCGTGGCCCAGCTCGAGGCGACCGGCGGGCGCTACGGCCTGCAGACGATGTGCGAGGGCGGCGGCATGGCCAACGCGACCATCATCGAGCGCCTGTAGCGGCACGGCTTCCGATGCACCGGGTGCAAGCGGTTGCGAGAATCGCCACTGAACGGACGCCTCGGCCCGCGGCATCCGCTGCATGAAAGCGTTCTCATGATGTAAGCGCTTGCAGTTCGCGGGAGTCCGCTGCTAGTGTCGGCCGCACATTGCGCCATCCAGGCACGTCGCCGTGCCGCCTCATCCAGGAGCTCCTGTGTCGAAGTCGACCTCAGCCCGTGCCCGCATCCTCGCCGCAGCCCTCACCGCAGCAGCGCTCATCGTGACCGGGGGAGCGGTCGCGATCGCCCCTGCTGCCGCCGCCGAGCGCACCTTCGCGCTGGCCGGCAGCCTGCAGTCGGAGCTGGGCTGCCCCGACGACTGGCAGCCCGCCTGCGCGGCGACCGAACTCGCACCGACCGAAACGGCGAACATCTACGCCACCGAGTTCGAGGTGCCCGCCGGGTCGTACGAGTACAAGGTCGCCGTGAACGACGCGTGGGACGAGTCGTACGGGCTGAACGGCGGCGGCGACAACATCCCGCTGACCGTGGCCGGTCCCGCGACGCTGCGCTTCGTGTTCGACGACACCACCCACCGCGTCGGCGTCGAGGTGAAGAGCCTGCGCGCGGGGTACACCGCCGACGACGACGCCCTCGTCGCCGCTCCGGTGCGACAGCCCGGCAGCCAGGAGCAGTTCTACTTCGTCATGACCGACCGCTTCGCCGACGGCGACGCGTCGAACAACGAGGGCGGGCTCACGGGCGACCGACTGGCGACGGGGTACGACCCGACCGACAAGGGCTTCTACACGGGCGGTGACATCGCCGGCCTCCGCCAGAAGCTCGACTACATCGACGGCCTGGGCACGACGGCGATCTGGCTGACCCCGAGCTTCAAGAACAAGCCCGTGCAGGGCGAGGGCGTGAACGCGAGCGCCGGCTACCACGGGTACTGGATCACCGACTTCACGCAGATCGACCCGCACCTCGGCACGAACGCCGAGCTTCAGGCCCTCATCGAAGAAGCGCATGCGAAGGGCATCAAGGTCTACTTCGACATCATCACGAACCACACGGCCGACGTGATCGACTACGCCGAGGGCCAGTACTCCTACATCGACAAGGCGACGAGCCCGTACACGGATGCCGCCGGCACGGCGTTCGACCCCGCCACCCACGCCGGCACCGGCTCGTTCCCGACCCTCGACCCGGCGACCTCGTTCCCGTACACGCCGAAGTTCGCCCCGGGCGACGAGGACGCGAAGACCCCGGCCTGGCTGAACGACCCCACGCTGTACCACAACCGCGGCAACTCGACCTGGACGGGCGAGTCCGTCACGTACGGCGACTTCGACGGTCTCGACGACCTCATGACGGAGCATCCGACGGTCGTGAACGGGTTCGTCGACGTGTATCAGGACTGGATCGACCTCGGCATCGACGGCTTCCGCATCGACACCGCCAAGCACGTGAACTTCGAGTTCTGGGAGCAGTGGACCACCGAGGTGCTCGACTACGCCCGCGAGGAGAAGGGCAAGACCGACTTCTTCATGTTCGGCGAGGTGTACGACGCCGATCCGGTCAAGCTCTCGCCGTACGTCCGCGACACCGACATGTCGAGCGTGCTCGACTTCACCTTCCAGTCGTCGGCCGTCAGCTTCGCGTCGGGCAACAGCGCGAAGGGACTGCAGAGCCTCTACGCCGGCGACGACTGGTACACGACGCCCGACTCGTCGGCGACGGCCCTGCCGACGTTCCTCGGCAACCACGACATGGGCCGTGTCGGCTACATGCTGCAGTCGACGCCGAACGCCTTCGAGCGCGACCTGCTCGCGCACGACCTGATGTTCCTCGGCCGCGGCCAGCCCGTCGTCTACTACGGCGACGAGCAGGGCTTCGCGGGCACCGGCGGCGACAAGGACGCCCGCCAGACGATGTTCGCGACGCAGGTCGCCGCGTACCAGAACCAGAACCTCATCACGGGTGCCACCGCAGGCTCCGTCGACCGCTACGACGCCTCGGCGCCGATCTACGAGCGGGTCGCCGACCTCGCCGCGCTGCGCGAAGCGCACCCGGCGCTCGTCACCGGTGCCCAGATCGAGCGCTACGCCGACAGCGGCGCCGGCGTCTACGCCTTCTCGCGGGTGGACCGCGAGGAGAAGGTGGAGTACCTGGTCGCCCTCAACAACACCGCCTCCGACAAGACGGTGAACCTGACGACGCTCACCGACGGCGCGTCGTTCGCGCCGGTGTACGGCACGACGAACGGGATCTCGACGGATGCCGCGGCCGCGGCATCCGTCACCGTCCCGGCTCTGTCGGCCGTCGTCTACCGCGCCGACCGGCCCGTGACCGCGCCCGAGGCGCCGCTCGCGGTCAGCGTGTCGGTGCCCGGCGCCGGCGCCGCGATGACCGGCTCGGCGCCGGTCTCGGCCGTTGTCGACGACTCGACCTGGACCGAGACGAGCTTCGCGTGGCGTGTCGTCGGCTCGGACGAATGGCACAAGCTGGGCACGGCGGAGGACACCGATCCCCGCGTGTTCCACACGGTGGGCGATCTCGCCGACGGCACGCTCGTGGAGTACCGCGCCGTGACGACGGATGCCGCCGGAGCGCACGCCGCCGCGTCGACCTACGCCTCGGTCGGCAACGCCGTGACGCTGGACGTGCCGGAGGAGCCGGAGTCGCCGATCTCGATGGTGACGGTGCCCGGCAGCCTCAACTCCGAGATGGGCTGCGCGGGCGACTGGGCTCCGGGCTGCGAGGCCGCGAAGCTCACGCTGCGCGCCGACGGCATCTGGGCCGGCACCTTCGACTTGGAGCCGGGCGACTACGAGTACAAGGCTGCGATCGACGGCTCGTGGACGATCAACTACGGCGCGAACGGCGTGCCCGGCGGATCGAACATCGCCATCACGCACGAGGGCGGCCCGATCTCGTTCTACTTCGACCCGCGGACGAACATCGTGCAGTCGACGGCCGAAGGCCCCATCGTGACGGTCCCGGGCTCGCATCAGAGCGAGAGCGGCTGCGCGGGCGACTGGGCACCGGACTGCCTCGCGAGCCTCATGGCCGACGGCGACAAGGACGGCGTCTACGAGCTGACCCTCGACCTGCCCGCCGGTGCGTACGAGGGCAAGGTCGCGCACGGCATGAGCTGGAGCGAGAACTACGGCGTCGGCGGCGCTCCGGGCGGCTCGAACTACTCGTTCACCGCAGAGGACGGCGTGCCCGTGCTGTTCCGCTACACGATCGCCACCCACGTGCTGCAGATCGGCGACGGGCTTCCCGGCCTCGATGAGGAGCGCGCGCACTGGATCGACGAAGAGACGCTCGCGTGGCCGGCCGACCTGGGCGCCGACCCGGCCGAGGCATCGTGGCAGCTGCACGCGTCGGCTGCGGCATCCCTCGCTCTCGAAGGCGGCGAGGTCACCGGCGGCGACACGACCGACCTCACCCGCGTCGACGGTGATCTCACCGAGGCGCAGCAGGAGCGGTTCCCGGCACTCGCGAGCTACGTCGCACTGCGCGTGGCGGACGACACGGATGCCGCCGCCCTCCTGCGCGGCCAGCTCCTGGTGTCTCAGCGTGATGCCGACGGCACCGTGCGGGCCTTCACCGGCGTGCAGATCCCGGGCGTGCTCGACGACCTCTACGCGGATGCCGTCGCCGACGCCGACCTCGGCGTCACGTTCACGAAGGACAAGCCGACGTTCCGCCTGTGGGCGCCGACCGCCCAGAGCGCGACGCTGCTCACCTGGGACGCTTCGACGGGCTCGGGGACCGGGAGCGGAGACCCCGTGCGTCACGAGGCGACGTGGGACGCGGCATCCGGGATCTGGACCGTCAAGGGCGGGAAGGCCCTGAGGGGCGATGAGTACCTCTGGGAGGTCGTCGTCTACGCGCCCACCACGGGAGCGATCGAGACGAACCAGGTCACCGACCCGTACTCGGTGGCGCTGACGACCAACTCCGAGCGCTCGGTCGCGATCGATCTGGACGACAAGGACTGGCGCCCGAAGGGATGGGAGAAGACGAAGGCTCCCGTCATCGACCGCCCGGTCGACCGTGCGATCTACGAGCTGCACGTGCGCGACTTCTCGATCTCCGACGAGTCGGTGCCCGAGGGCGAACGCGGCACGTATCGGGCGTTCACTCGTGAGAGCGCCGGCACGGCGCAGCTGCGACAGCTCGCGGACGCGGGCATCAACACGGTGCACCTGCTGCCGACGTTCGACATCGCGACGATCCAGGAGGACCGCATCCAGCAGGCGGTGCCCGGCTGCGACCTGGCTTCGATGCCGGCCGACAGCACCGAGCAGCAGGCGTGCATCGAGCCGATCGTCGACGCCGATGGCTTCAACTGGGGCTACGACCCGTACCACTTCTCGGTTCCCGAGGGCTCCTATGCGGTCGACCCGGAGGGTGGCGCGCGCGTCGCGGAGTTCCGCTCGATGGTCGGTGCGCTGCACGGCATGGGACTGCAGGTCGTGCTCGACGAGGTGTTCAACCACACGTCGGCGTCGGGACAGGCCGACACCTCGGTGCTCGACAAGGTCGTGCCCGGCTACTACCAGCGCCTGAACGTCGCCGGCGGCGTCGAGACGTCGACCTGCTGCCAGAACGTGGCGACCGAGCACGAGGTGGCCGAGAAGCTCATGGTCGACTCCGTCGTGCTGTGGGCCCGCGAGTACAAGGTCGACGGCTTCCGCTTCGACCTCATGGGCCACCACTCGAAGGCGAACATGCTCGCGATCCGCGATGCCCTCGACGAGCTCACGCTCAAGAAGGACGGCGTCGACGGGAAGGCGATCTACCTCTACGGCGAGGGCTGGAACTTCGGCGAGGTCGCGAACAACGCCCTCTTCGAGCAGGCCACGCAGGGGCAGCTCGGCGGCACCGGCATCGGCACGTTCACCGACCGCCTCCGCGACGCGGTGCACGGCGGCAGCCCGGTCGACGCCGGCTCGAAGTTCTACCAGGGCTTCGGAACCGGTCTCGCGACCGACCCTAACGGCAGCGACCAGTCGGCGCCCGGTGATCCGTTCGCCGATCTCGCCCACAAGACCGACCTCGTCAAGCTGGGGCTCGCGGGCAACCTGCGCGACTTCTCGTTCACGTCGTCGGACGGCACGCTCAAGGCGGGCGACGAGCTGGACTACAACGGCTCGCCCGCCGGCTACGCGGACCAGCCCGACGAGGTCATCACGTACGTCGACGCGCACGACAACGAGACGCTGTACGACCTGGGCGTCCTCAAGCTGCCGGCCGATACGCCGATGGCCGACCGCGTGCGCATGAACACGCTGTCGCTGGCGACGACGACCTACGCTCAGACCCCGTCGTTCTGGCACGCCGGCACCGAGCTGCTGCGCTCCAAGTCGCTCGACCGCAACAGCTACAACTCGGGCGACTGGTTCAACCGCATCGACTGGACCGGACAGGAGTCGACCTTCGGCTCCGGCCTGCCGCGCGAGGCCGACAACGGCGACCATTGGGACGACCTCCGGCCGCTGCTCGCCGACCCCGCGAACAAGCCGGGCGCGTCCGACATCGCCACGGCCGAGGCATCCGCTCTCGATCTGCTGCGCGTGCGCGATGAGGTGCGCCTGCTGCGTCTCGGGTCCGCCGAGCTCATCGGGCAGAAGGTCTCGTTCCCGAACAGCGGAACGGATGCCGCCCCCGGCGTCATCGTGATGCTCATCGACGACCTGGTCGGCGAGGACGTCGACCCGAAGCTGAAGGGCGCACTCGTGGTGTTCAACGCCGGCCCCGAGGCGACGACGCAGACGGTGGAAGCGCTCGAGGGGCGGAAGTTCTCGCTGGCGCCCGCGCTCGCGGACGGCTCCGACCCGGTCGTCAAGACCACGACCTGGGATGCCGCCAGCGGCACGATCACGGTGCCGGCGCGCACCGCCGTGGTGCTGGTCGAGACCCAGCGCCGCTGACCGTCCGGTGCCCGCCCGCCCAGAGGCGGGCGGGCACCGGGCCGTCGGTTACGGAAGGGGGAGTTCGTACACCTCGTCGTAATCGCGGTAGGTGATCGTGACCGTGATGGGACGGTCGGTCAGCTCGTCGGGAAGCGCGAAGACGTGAGTGGTGGGCGACATGTCGGCCGTGCAGATGTCGTTGGGCGACGGGCCGAACTCGATGTGCACCGCGCCGGCGTCAGCCACCTCCGGCTCGGACGGGACCGGCGGGCAGCTGCCGCTGCCCATGGTGATGACCGCGAACTCGTCGTCGTCGATCCAGCCGGCGGCCGGCTGGCCGGTGAGGGGATCGGGGACGGGGCCGTTCCAGCTGTCGGGGATCCCCTGGACGGTGCTGGCGGCCCCGGATCCGTCGCCGGCGCATCCCGTGACCGCGAACAGGGCGAGTGCCAGTGACGCGATGAGCCCGGCGGTCGCCGGGGAGCGGCGCGGCGTCACAGGCTCAATCGGACGAGAAGCAGGTCAGCGGCGCGCGACATCACACCGAGTTCGTAGGGGACGACGACCAGGGAGATCACGGCGAAGATCGCGATAGTCGCGACGGTCGCGCGGCGGATGATGCGGTCGACCAGCAGCCCCAGGACCGCGGCGATGGCGAGCGTCGCCCCCGCCACGCTCGCGAAGGCCATGCGCACGTACGCCTCGTCATCGGGCGTCGACCAGCTGGTGGTGAGCAGCCCGAGCATCACCGGCACGACGACGAGAGAGGCGACCAGCAGGATGGGGGCCGAGAAGCCTCGCAGGCTCGTGCCGGGCCGGGGCTTCGTCGCGACGTCCGTCATGGCGCGAGCCTAGCGTCAGAGCGAGCTTCCGACGCGGACGAGATTGCCGCTCCGATCGACGACGGCGAACTCGCGCATGCCGTACTCCGTGCTCACCGGCGCGTCGATGCGGCTGCCCGTGGCCGGGTCGGGCTCGACCGCATCCTGCCACTCCTCGAACAGCCGCTGCGCGTCATCCACGTAGAGATAGCACATCGACGACGTGCGGAGTGGATCGACGGACGGATCCTCGCTGAAATGCAGCTCGGCGGTCCCACGGCCGATGATGAGGTACTGCCACTCTTCGGGAGGCGCTCCGCGGTTCTCGAACCCCAGCCTCTCGAAGAAGGCGAGCGTCTCACGCAGGTCGCGGCTGAGGAGGATCGGGACGGCGCGGTCATTCACAGGCGCAGGCTAGCGCGGCGCGGCCCCTTCCCGACAGTGCCGAGAATGCGCGTGGTCAGAGCGCGTGGTCAGAGGGCGTCGAGGACGGCGGGGCCGAACACGGCGACGGCTGCGACGGCGACGCCGGCCGCCGCGACGGCGGCGATCGCGATGACGAGGATGTTGCCGCCGATCGTGAGCAGCAGCGCCACCGCAGGGGACAACTCGCGGTGCCGGGCGACGGGGATGGACGTGGTGCTGGCCATGCTTCGACGCTACGGAGGCGCCGGCCGGGGCGCGTCCCTCGCGAGTCGCATCCTGGTCCGCCGCGAGGATGATGCTCGTGCCGCGATCGCCCGCACTCCGCTGGAAAAAGATTCTCAGGAGAACTGTCGACATCGTCCGACCCCGTGCGACGACCCGAGTGAGGCTGGCGCCCGCCCGCCCGCAACGGAAGGATCAACGCATGAAGTACATGATGTTCGTCGTCACCTCGCTCGAGCCCGACGCCGAATCCGACGAGTCCGACGTCGACCTCTGGGTCGATCCCCTCGACGCCAGCGGCAAGCGCGTCATCGGCGAGGTGCTGGCCCCGCAGACGGAGTCCACCGTCGTGAAGGTGCGCGGGGGCAAGGTGCTGACGGCGCGCGGGCCGTATGTCGAGACCGCCGAGGTCATCTGCGGCTTCGACATCCTCGAGGTCGACAGCCTCGACGAGGCGATCGAGATCGCGTCGCGGCATCCGATGGCCCGCAACGGCCAGCTCGAGCTGCGCCCCTTCATGGTGTGGCCCGACACAGCGCCAGACGACGTTGTCGGATCGTCGGCCCAAGACTCCCGAGCGCACGCGGACGCCTGAGCCGCGGCATCCGGAATCGCGAAAGGGTACATTTCCGCGCGTCGATCGCGCGGAAAATGTACCCTTTCGCGAT
>NZ_MWLP01000051.1:0-5850 GCF_010634885.1 Microbacterium sp. B35-04
GTTAACGCGTAATGGCCACCCTTGGGGGGTGGCCATTACGTGAATGGGTGTCCGGCGGTGTCCTACTCTCCCACAGGGTCCCCCCTGCAGTACCATCGGCGCTGAGAGGCTTAGCTTCCGGGTTCGGAATGGGACCGGGCGTTTCCCTCTCGCTATGGCCGCCGAAACTCTCTTGATGTTTCAGTCTTCACAACGTGAAAAAATCTATGTTCTGTTGTGTTCCCGACCGTACATCGGGAACCACTCAGTGGACGCAAGCACCAGAAACGGTGTGTTATCAAGTCATCGGCTTATTAGTACCAGTCAGCTGCACGCATTGCTGCGCTTCCACATCTGGCCTATCAACCCAGTAGTCTGGCTGGGAGCCTCTCACCCGAAGGTATGGAAGTCTCATCTTGAGGCCGGCTTCCCGCTTAGATGCTTTCAGCGGTTATCCATCCCGAACGTAGCTAACCAGCGGTGCACTTGGCAGTACAACTGGCACACCAGAGGTTCGTCCAACCCGGTCCTCTCGTACTAGGGTCAGATCCTCTCAAACTTCCTACGCGCGCAGCGGATAGGGACCGAACTGTCTCACGACGTTCTAAACCCAGCTCGCGTACCGCTTTAATGGGCGAACAGCCCAACCCTTGGGACCTACTCCAGCCCCAGGATGCGACGAGCCGACATCGAGGTGCCAAACCATGCCGTCGATATGGACTCTTGGGCAAGATCAGCCTGTTATCCCCGAGGTACCTTTTATCCGTTGAGCGACAGCGCTTCCACAAGCCACTGCCGGATCACTAGTCCCGACTTTCGTCCCTGCTCGACCTGTCAGTCTCACAGTCAAGCTCCCTTGTGCACTTACACTCGCCACCTGATTGCCAACCAGGTTGAGGGAACCTTTGGGCGCCTCCGTTACTTTTTGGGAGGCAACCGCCCCAGTTAAACTACCCACCAGGCACTGTCCCTGAACCGGATTACGGTTCGAAGTTAGATATCCAGAGTGACCAGAGTGGTATTTCAACAATGACTCCACGAATACTGGCGTATCCGCTTCACAGTCTCCCACCTATCCTACACAAGCCACACCGAACACCAATACCAAGCTGTAGTAAAGGTCACGGGGTCTTTCCGTCCTGCTGCGCGTAACGAGCATCTTTACTCGTAATGCAATTTCGCCGAGTTCGCGGTTGAGACAGTTGGGAAGTCGTTACGCCATTCGTGCAGGTCGGAACTTACCCGACAAGGAATTTCGCTACCTTAGGATGGTTATAGTTACCACCGCCGTTTACTGGGGCTTAAATTCTCAGCTTCGCCTTGCGGCTAACCGGTCCTCTTAACCTTCCAGCACCGGGCAGGCGTCAGTCCGTATACATCGTCTTGCGACTTGGCACGGACCTGTGTTTTTAGTAAACAGTCGCTACCCACTAGTCTCTGCGGCCACCACACCCTTTTTGAGGCAAGCTCATATAAGTGGATGGCCCCCCTTCTCCCGAAGTTACGGGGGCATTTTGCCGAGTTCCTTAACCACGATTCTCTCGATCTCCTTGGTATTCTCTACCTGACCACCTGAGTCGGTTTGGGGTACGGGCGGCTAGAACCTCGCGTCGATGCTTTTCTTGGCAGCATAGGATCACCCACTTTTCATCCGCATCGTGTCTCAGCCTTGATGAGTGGCGGATTTGCCTACCACTCGGCCTACGCACTTGCCCCGGGACAACCATCGCCCGGGATGGGCTACCTTCCTGCGTCACACCTGTTAATACGCTAACCGCACCAGAATGGGGTCGTGCGCTAGGCCCACAGCATCACCCCGAAGGGATCCGTCAATGGGATTCAGACACTTAGCACTACTGGATTAGCTTGGGCGGTTCTTCGCCGGTACGGGAATATCAACCCGTTGTCCATCGACTACGCCTGTCGGCCTCGCCTTAGGTCCCGACTTACCCAGGGAAGATTAGCTTGACCCTGGAACCCTTGGTCTTTCGGAGGACGTGTTTCTCACACGTCTTTCGCTACTCATGCCTGCATTCTCACTCGTGTGGCGTCCACGGCTGGGTCACCCCGCCGCTTCACTCGCCACACGACGCTCTCCTACCCATCAACACGGCTGGACCACGAAGGCCTACCAATAATGTCAATGCCACAACTTCGGTGGCGTGCTTGAGCCCCGTTACATTGTCGGCGCGGAATCACTTGACCAGTGAGCTATTACGCACTCTTTCAAGGGTGGCTGCTTCTAAGCCAACCTCCTGGTTGTCTAAGCAACTCCACATCCTTTCCCACTTAGCACGCGCTTAGGGACCTTAGATGGTGGTCTGGGTTGTTTCCCTCTCGACTATGAAGCTTATCCCCCACAGTCTCACTGCTGCGCTCTCACTTACCGGCATTCGGAGTTTGGCTGACGTCAGTAACCTTGTAGGGCCCATCGGCCATCCAGTAGCTCTACCTCCGGCAAGAAACACGCAACGCTGCACCTAAATGCATTTCGGAGAGAACCAGCTATCACGAAGTTTGATTGGCCTTTCACCCCTATCCACAGCTCATCCCCTCAGTTTTCAACCTAAGTGGGTTCGGCCCTCCACGACGTCTTACCGTCGCTTCAGCCTGGCCATGGATAGATCACTTCGCTTCGGGTCTAGGACATGCGACTGAATCGCCCTATTCAGACTCGCTTTCGCTACGGCTACCCCACCCGGGTTAACCTCGCCACATATCGCTAACTCGCAGGCTCATTCTTCAAAAGGCACGCTGTCACCCCTACTAAGGAGGCTCCAACGGTTTGTAAGCAAACGGTTTCAGGTACTATTTCACTCCCCTCCCGGGGTACTTTTCACCTTTCCCTCACGGTACTTGTCCGCTATCGGTCATCTGGGAGTATTTAGGCTTATCAGGTGGTCCTGACAGATTCACACGGGATTTCTCGGGCCCCGTGATACTTGGGATACTCTCCACGTCAGAACACGCATTTCGACTACGGGGCTGGCACCCACTCTGGCCCGCCTTTCAAGACGGTTCGTCTATACGCTTCTGTCACGTCGACCACTCGGCAGAATGGTCAGGAAAGTCCCGCAACCCCCCACATGCAACGCCTGCCGGCTCTCACACACATGAGGTTTAGCCTGATCCGATTTCGCTCGCCACTACTCACGGAATCACTGTTGTTTTCTCTTCCTGTGGGTACTGAGATGTTTCACTTCCCCACGTTCCCTCTACCCGCCCTATATATTCAGGCGGGAGTCACCAGGTACGCACGCGCCCTGGCGGGGTTTCCCCATTCGGACACCCTCGGATCAAAACTTGCTTATCAGTTCCCCGAGGCTTATCGCAGATTGCTACGTCCTTCTTCGGCTCCAGATGCCAAGGCATCCACCGTTTGCTCTTAAAGACTTGAAATCACATGAGTTTCATCAAGAATCGAACCCGAACCAAAAGGTCCGGGCGAAATTGACTAATGATCTTTAAGATCATCTATAACAAGAACAATCCCGAAGGATCATCCCTGAAGATGCTCGCGTCCACTGTGTAGTTCTCAAAGTACGGGCGGTACCCCCCACCCCCGACACAAAGCCGGCGACAGAAGGCCCAAGAGGAGTGTCCCCCACACCCACCACCCCGAAAGGCAGCAAGCGCAGCGTCCGGTCCCTCAGGACCCAACAGCGTGCCGACGCCCCGCTCACCAGAACCCACCCTCCAACCACACCCCGAAGAGTGCGGCGTACTAGTAGACCCCAGCTGCGCTGACGCCATGTCAAATGTTCCACCCTTGAGCCCCAGCCACACACGAACGGTGTGGTACTGGGTCCTGGAACCCCCGAAGAGGTCCAAGTGCTCCTTAGAAAGGAGGTGATCCAGCCGCACCTTCCGGTACGGCTACCTTGTTACGACTTAGTCCTAATTACCGATCCCACCTTCGACGGCTCCCTCCACAAGGGTTGGGCCACCGGCTTCAGGTGTTACCGACTTTCATGACTTGACGGGCGGTGTGTACAAGACCCGGGAACGTATTCACCGCAGCGTTGCTGATCTGCGATTACTAGCGACTCCGACTTCATGAGGTCGAGTTGCAGACCTCAATCCGAACTGGGACCGGCTTTTTGGGATTCGCTCCACCTCACGGTATTGCAGCCCTTTGTACCGGCCATTGTAGCATGCGTGAAGCCCAAGACATAAGGGGCATGATGATTTGACGTCATCCCCACCTTCCTCCGAGTTGACCCCGGCAGTATCCCATGAGTTCCCACCATTACGTGCTGGCAACATAGAACGAGGGTTGCGCTCGTTGCGGGACTTAACCCAACATCTCACGACACGAGCTGACGACAACCATGCACCACCTGTTCACGAGTGTCCAAAGAGTCCCCTATTTCTAGGGTGTTCTCGTGTATGTCAAGCCTTGGTAAGGTTCTTCGCGTTGCATCGAATTAATCCGCATGCTCCGCCGCTTGTGCGGGTCCCCGTCAATTCCTTTGAGTTTTAGCCTTGCGGCCGTACTCCCCAGGCGGGGAACTTAATGCGTTAGCTGCGTCACGGAATCCGTGGAAAGGACCCCACAACTAGTTCCCAACGTTTACGGGGTGGACTACCAGGGTATCTAAGCCTGTTTGCTCCCCACCCTTTCGCTCCTCAGCGTCAGTTACGGCCCAGAGATCTGCCTTCGCCATCGGTGTTCCTCCTGATATCTGCGCATTCCACCGCTACACCAGGAATTCCAATCTCCCCTACCGCACTCTAGTCTGCCCGTACCCACTGCAGGCCCGAGGTTGAGCCTCGGGATTTCACAGCAGACGCGACAAACCGCCTACGAGCTCTTTACGCCCAATAATTCCGGATAACGCTTGCGCCCTACGTATTACCGCGGCTGCTGGCACGTAGTTAGCCGGCGCTTTTTCTGCAAGTACCGTCACTTTCGCTTCTTCCTTGCTAAAAGAGGTTTACAACCCGAAGGCCGTCATCCCTCACGCGGCGTTGCTGCATCAGGCTTGCGCCCATTGTGCAATATTCCCCACTGCTGCCTCCCGTAGGAGTCTGGGCCGTGTCTCAGTCCCAGTGTGGCCGGTCACCCTCTCAGGCCGGCTACCCGTCGACGCCTTGGTGAGCCATTACCTCACCAACAAGCTGATAGGCCGCGAGCCCATCCCCAACCAAAAAATCTTTCCAACCACCAGCCATGCGACTGTGGTTCGTATCCAGTATTAGACGCCGTTTCCAGCGCTTATCCCAGAGTCAGGGGCAGGTTGCTCACGTGTTACTCACCCGTTCGCCACTGATCCACCCAGCAAGCTGGGCTTCACCGTTCGACTTGCATGTGTTAAGCACGCCGCCAGCGTTCATCCTGAGCCAGGATCAAACTCTCCATAAAAAATGAATACTGCAACCCACCCGGGAAAACGGGAAAGAAGCAGCGAGTTCAACCATGACCAAAAACGAATATCAAACTGACATCCATGAATTGATCCAAAAAGGACCCCCACCAACCAAAAAATGGTCAGCGAGGATACAAAAATTGGCATTTGACAAGTGCACGCTGTTGAGTTCTCAAAGATCGGACGCACCAGCCAGCGCGAATCTCTCGACCCGCTGCCCCGGCTGGGCAACTTCACTATCTTATCTCGCCGAGCCGATCCCGTCAAATCGACCGGAGCTTCTCAGCGAGTCCCCCACGTGTCCGACGAGCGGACGATCCGCGGAACGGATCTTGGTTGTGGGAGGTTGTTCACTGCTTGAGGGGAGCCAGGCCTTCCGGCCTTCCGCTCTACCCTTTGGGGCGAACAAGTAATACTTTACGTGCGACCCCGCCCCCCGTCGAATCCAGCCCGCACCCCGGGCGTGTCGCACCCCCACACCCCCGGAAACACGCGGAAGACG
>NZ_MWLP01000052.1:0-54392 GCF_010634885.1 Microbacterium sp. B35-04
CGGAAACACGCGGAAGACGCGGTCGCCGCCACCTCCGCCGCCATCCGAAGATCGGCCGCGAGCCCGGCCACGACGGCGGCTCGCTCGGACGAATCGCGCAGCCGCAGCACGGCGGACGGATGGATCGTGATGACAACCGTTCTCCCCTCGGCCTCGATCGGGCGTCCCCGACGGTCACACGCTCGCGGTCACTCGTGCTCGCATCACCTGCACCGCGATGCAGAGCGACACCGTCACGGCGCCCCAGACCGCACACGCCGGCGGCAGCACGCGGTAGGCGAGATGCGCGGCGGTGAACTCGGCATCCAGGGGACCATGAACAGCGATGCCCCATCCCCATGCCAGTGCGAGCGCGAGCGGGAGCGACGCCCACCAGATCCAGCGGGCCGCATCGGGCAGCACGCACGGAACGGATGCCGCGGCGGTACGCCGACGCAGCCACACGAGCATCCATACGACGATGATCGCGAGGCCGATCACGCTCGAGCCGTGCTGGAGCCACTTGTAGCCGGGAAGCGGGCCCCACGCTGCCGCCAGCACGGGGAGCACGGTCGTGCCCCAGCGACCCTCGTGCGTGAAGAGGTCCCACACGATGTGGCTCACGACGCCGAGCAGCAGCGAGGCGACGAGGAGCAGCATCCCCCGCCAGGACACACGCGGCTCGCCCGCCGAAGCTCCTCCCAGCGTCTCGCGCAGCGCGGCGCCGGCACCGGCATCCCACTGCGCCGGCAGTCGCGTCGCGAGCCATCGCGGCGAGAGCTCACGCGTGGCCGGCCGCAGCACGCACCGCCAGACGAGCAGCAGCACCAGCGCCAGGAC
This sequence comes from Microbacterium sp. B35-04, assembly GCF_010634885.1. Lineage (NCBI taxonomy): Bacteria > Bacillati > Actinomycetota > Actinomycetes > Micrococcales > Microbacteriaceae > Microbacterium > Microbacterium sp. B35-04. The sequence goes on from NZ_MWLP01000052.1 coordinate 820, forward strand.
GACCGTTGCGGGGAGCCACGCGAACGAGTGCGTCACTCCGTAATGCAACGGCAGCCCGCGGACGAACAGCGGCAGGTCGGGGGTCATGGCCCCGATGGCGATCGCCGCCGGCACGAGCGGCGTGCGCACGAACGGCAGCGCGACCACCGCGTGACTCGGGGTGAACGGCATCCGTCATCCCTCTGTCGGCGCAATGGCCGTGGTCACGAGCGTCCCGTCAGCCGACGAACACGCCGGCGAGCGTCTTCTTGCCGCGCCGGAGCACCGAGACCCCGCCGGGCAGTGCGCCCGACACGGTCGCCGCATCGTCCTCGATCTTCGCACCGTCCAGCGAGACCCCGCCCTGGGCGATCGCGCGCCGGCCCTCCGACAGACTCGAGACGAGCCCGGTGTCGATGAGCGCCTGCACGACCGGCGTGCCGGCGGTGACCGTGGCGTTGGGCAGTTCCTCGAGAGCGTGACGGAGCGTCGTCGCGTCGAGCGCCGCGAGGTCGCCCTGACCGAAGAGCGCCTCGGATGCCGCGATCACGGCGGCCGCGGCATCCACCCCGTGCACGAGGCCGGTGACCTCCATCGCGAGGCGCTTCTGCGCGGCGCGACGGAACGGCTCCGTGGCGACGAGTCGTTCGTACTCCTCGATCTCGGCCCGCGTGAGGAACGTGAAGATCTTGAGGCGCTCGATCACGTCGGCGTCGTCGGTGTTGAGCCAGAACTGGTACATCCGGTACGGGCTGCACATCGCGGCGTCGAGCCAGATCGCGTTGCCCTCGCTCTTGCCGAACTTGGTGCCGTCGCTGTTCGTGATCAGCGGCGTGCCGATCGCGTGCACCGAGACGCCCTCGACGCGGTGGATGAGGTCGGTGCCGCTGGTGAGGTTGCCCCACTGGTCGCTGCCGCCGGTCTGCAGCACGCAGCCGTACTGCCGGTACAGCTCGAGGTAGTCCATGCCCTGCAGGATCTGGTAGCTGAACTCGGTGTAGCTGATGCCGGCCTCGGAGTTCAGGCGGGCCGCGACCGCGTCCTTCTTGAGCATCGTGCCGACCCGGTAGTGCTTGCCGATCTCGCGCAGGAAGTCGATGGCGCTCATCGGCGCCGTCCAGTCGAGGTTGTTGACGATGCGCGCGGCGTTGTCGCCCTCGAAGCTCAGGAACCGCTCGACCTGCGACTGCAGGTAGCCGACCCACTCCCCGACCGTCTCTTTGGTGTTCAGCGTGCGCTCGGCCGACGGGCGGGGGTCGCCGATGAGGCCGGTCGATCCGCCGACCAGGCCCAGCGGCCGGTGGCCCGCGAGCTGCAGGCGGCGCATCGTGAGCAGCTGCACGAGGTTGCCGAGGTGCAGACTCGGCGCCGTGGGGTCGAACCCGCAGTAGTACGTGATCGGGTCCCCGGCGAGAAGGGCGCGCAGCGCCTCCTGATCGGTGGACACATGCACGAGCCCCCGCCAGACGATCTCGTCCCACACATTCTCGAACGCGGGGTCGATCGCAGGCGCAGTCGTGCTCACGACGGTTTCAGACACGCGAGCCAGGTTATCAGCGCGGATGGGGCGGCCCTTTCGCCGACGAGCCGCCGTGAGGTCAGCGGCGTGTGCCTCGGCAACGCCGGCACTGGGCGGGAACGCCACGTTAACCATCTGGGCTGAAGTCGGCCCACTTCAGCCCAGAGCCTTGCTTCACTGAAGTGCACAGGCTAAAGTAGGTCATAATTAAGTCTCGATGCATAAGGGTGGAGCCATGTACGTGATCACCAGTGATCAGCGCGACAGCCGCACCAGCGCCGATCTCGTGCCCGCCGCCCTCTCAGCCGTGGCGACGCACGCACCGAGGGGCGTCGCACTCGCGCCCGAGCGGACCGCGGGCGACGAGGTGCAGGTGGCGGTCACGGACGCCGCGGCCGTGCTCGCGATCCTCCTCGACCTCACCCGGGCCGGCCGATGGAGTGTCGGCGTGGGCGTCGGCGACGTCGAGACGCCGCTGCCGGACAGCGTCCGCGCGGCCAGGGGCGAGGCGTTCCTCAACGCGCGCGACGCCGTCGACCGGGCCAAGAAGGCCACCACACGGGTGGCGGTCACCGCGCCCGAGGGCGGGGAGGATGCCGAGGCGCTGGTGCGCCTCCTCGTGGAGCTGCGCGATCGCCGGACCGCTGAAGGATGGGAAGTCTACGACCTCCTGGCCGAGGGCATCACACAGCGCGAGGCGGCGGCGCGGCTCGGCATCTCGGAGGCCGCTGTCAGCCTGCGCGTCAGATCCGCCGGGTTGCGGACCGAGGAAGCGGCCGTCCCGGCCCTGATCCGCGTGCTCGCGGGCCTCGATCCGGCCGCCGTGCCAGACTGACGCCATGGTCTCCCCGGACGTGCTCCTCGTCGCCGTGCTCTCGATCTTCCTGTTCGTCGCCTTGTGCGGAGCGCTCGTGCTCGTGGTCCTCAGCCTGCGGAAGCCGACCGACATCCCGCTCATCGTCGCGGGCGTCCTCGTGGTCCTGTGCCTGCTCGCCGTGACGGTGTCGCCGGTGAACGTGCCGCTGCTGCTCGGACTGGGCATCGCGCTGCTGGGAACCGCCCTGGCCGTGCTCGGCGGCAACCCGGTCACCCGCCGGGTGCTCGACATCGCGAGCCACGGTCGCGTGGAAGAGGGCGACAACGGCGGCATCCTCCTCCGTGCGCCGTCCCTGCCGGGAGCGGTCGCCGGCGAAGGAGCCGTGCGCGAGGTGATGCGCGGCGGCACCACGATCGGCTATCTGGAACGCGTGGCGGTGGCGCTCGGGATCATCGCCGGGTTCCCCGAGGCGATCGCCGTGGTGGTCGCTCTCAAGGGCATCGGCCGGTTCTCGGAGCTGGCCAGCGCGGAAGCGCGCGAGAGATTCATCATCGGCACGCTCGCCAGTCTGGTCTGGGCGTGCATCGTCGCCGCGCTGGTGCGCCTGGCGATCTGGTGATCGCCGCCGCCACACCCGCAGCGCAGCGGACTACAGCCCGAGGATGTGTGCGGCCGCCTGCACGCGCTCGATCAGCTCGGCACGCTGCTCGGCGACCCTGACGGGCGCCGTCCCGCCCGCGCCGGTGCGGCTCGCGACGGAGCCCTCGACGGTGAGCACGTCCCGCACCTCGGGAGCGAGGTGCGGCGAGACCGACGCGAGCTGCTCATCGGTGACCTCGTGCAGCTCGATCCCGTTCTCTTCGCACACCCGCACGAGGTGTCCGGAGACCTCGTGCGCATCGCGGAACGGCACGCCGCGCTTCACGAGCCACTCCGCGACGTCGGTCGCCAGCGAGAAGCCCTGCGGTGCGAGCGCCGCCATGCGATCGGTGTCGAACCGCAGCGTCGCGACCATGCCGGCGAAGGCCGGCAGCACCGTCTCAAGCGTGCGCACCGAGTCGAACACCGGCTCCTTGTCCTCCTGCAGGTCGCGGTTGTACGCGAGCGGGAGCGCCTTGAGCGTGGCGAGCAGCCCGGTGAGGTTGCCGATGAGCCGCCCGGCCTTGCCTCGGGCGAGTTCGGCGATGTCGGGGTTCTTCTTCTGCGGCATGATGCTCGAGCCGGTCGAATACCCGTCGTCGAGGGTCACGAAGCCGAACTCGCGAGTGTTCCAGAGGATGATCTCCTCCGCGAAGCGCGAGACGTCGATGCCGACCATGGCCGTGATGAACGCGAACTCGGCGACGACGTCGCGCGCCGATGTGCCGTCGAGCGAGTTCTCGGCGGGGCGGTCGAGGCCGAGTTCCCGGGCGACCAGCTGGGGATCCAGCCCGAGCGTCGAGCCGGCGAGCGCGCCTCCGCCGTACGGCGAGACCGCCGCTCGCGCGGACCAGTCGCGCAGGCGCTCCAGGTCGCGCACCAGCGGCCACGCGTGAGCCTGCAGATGGTGGGCCAGCAGCACCGGCTGCGCGTGCTGCAGATGGGTGCGGCCCGGCATGACCGCGTCGGGGTGCGCCTCGGCCTGCGCCACGAGGGCGTCGACCAACCGGAGGATCTCGCGTGCGATGGTGCGCGAGTGGTCGAGCAGATACATGCGCACGAGCGTCGCGATCTGGTCGTTGCGACTGCGTCCGGCGCGCAGCTTGCCGCCCAGCTCGGCGCCGACGACGCCGATCAGCGCCTGTTCGAGAGCGCCGTGGACGTCTTCATCGGATGCCGCGGGCCGAAGTGTGCCGTCGGTCACGCCCCGTGCGAGCACATCGAGCCCGTCGTGCATGGCGTGCTCCTCGTCCGGGGTGAGATACCCCGCGGCGGCGAGCGCCTTGGCGTGCGCGTGCGAGCCGGCGATGTCGTAGAGCGCCAGGTCCCAGTCGAAATGGGTCGATCGGCTGAGCTCGGCCAGCTCCGGGGACGGCCCCGTCGCGAAACGGGCTCCCCACAGTGCGCCTTCGTTGGTGCCGTCAGCCTTCGATTCACTCACCCGACCAGCCTATCCGCCGGCCCGCGGCGCACCCGCCCGTGTCAGCGGCGCCAGCGGCCCCTGTCACCGTTGTCAGCGTGTGGGCGACGCCGCCGGATGCCTGGGCGGGCGGTCACCTGAGACTGCGAAGCGCGACGCCGCGTCCAGCGCCGTCTCCAGCGGGCCGCGCCCGACCAGAAGCGCCCACGCGGTGCACAGCACGACGGTGCCGATCGTGAGCGGCCAGAACGGCTCGAGCGCGCGGAAGCCGGCGAGGTCGCCGACGCGGTCGAGCGTCGCGGCGGCGATCGCCGCCCACACCACGAGCTGCAGCGTGTAGGCGGTCAGCGGCATCGCACCGACGGCGCGCAGGGGCAGCACGACCCACCGGAGCACGGTGCGGCACAAGAGCAGGCAGGCACCGAGCACGGCGAGCGCGAAGCCGCCGGACCCGATGACCTCGAGCAGCCCCGTGGAGTGGGGCCGAGCCGTCCAGAGCGCCCCGAGGTACGACGCCGTCTCGGCCTCCGGACCGGCGCCGGTCGCGGCATCCGTTCCGTAGCCGACCACGGCCAGGCACGCGCCGGCGACGACCAGCCACACCTGCGTGCGCAGCAGCGTCACGTCGGCGCGGGCGACGCCGAGTCCGGCCACCACGAACGCGATCCAGGTGGTGAACGGGTAATGCCAGCCGAGTCCCGCCGACACCGTGTACCCGGTGGGCGTGCTCCAGACCAGCGGCGCATCGAGGACGATCTGCACGAACGGCATGACGATGGCCAGGGCGCCCGCGAGCGGCAGCAGGACGCGGGCCGGCAGCGACGTCAGCGGCAGCGCCAGCAGGAACATCAGCGCGTACGCGGGGAGGATCACGTACACCGGCACATCGGTGGCGATCAGCAGGATGCCGAGCACCCACAGCAGTCCCGCTCGCACCGCGAGCCGACCGCGTGCCATCGTCATGCGGTCCGCCGGCAGCGGGACCCGCCCGCCCGTCATGAGGCCGATCGATACACCGGCGAGGGTCGCGAACAGGATCGATGAGCGGCCCTGAACGACGGTGATCCACGTGTCGGGCTCTGTCGCGTCGAAAGGTCCGCTGATCCACAGCAGGTGCGCCGCGAACATGCCGAGCACCGCGAGCCCCCGCGCGAGATCGACCCCGGCGATGCGGCCAGGCCCGTTGAGGCGCACCCAGCGCGACGCGAGCCAGCCGTCGTGGCGCGGCTCGGCGCGTTTCGTCTCGCTTCGCTCGCTCAACGACCGGGCTCTTCCGCGCCGCCGCGCTCAGTCCTGACGGAGGAGCCAGACCAGCAGGGCCTTCTGGGCGTGCAGCCGGTTCTCGGCCTCGTCCCAGACCACGCTCTGCGGCCCGTCGATGACTTCCGCGTCGACCTCGTAGCCGCGGTCGGCGGGCAGGCAGTGGATGAAGATCGCGTCATCCTGCGCGAGCGCCATGAGCTCCTGGGTCACCTTGTACCCGCCCAGGTCGCGCAGCCGCTCGAGCTTCTCCTCCTCCTTGCCCATCGACACCCACGTGTCGGTGACGATCACGTCCGCTCCGGCGGCCGCCTCGTTCGCGTCGGTGTAGAGGGTGACCGATCCGCCGGTCTCCGCCGCCCGTCGATCCGCGTCCGCGATCACGTCGTCGCGCGGCGCGTACGTCTCGGGCGATGCCACGCGCACGTGCATGCCCGCAGTCACGCCCGCCAGCACGTAGGAGTGGGCCATGTTGGACTTGCCGTCGCCGAAGAACGCCAGCGTCAGGCCCCTCAGGTCGCCCTTGTGCTCCTTGATGGTGAGCAGGTCGGCGAGCAGCTGGCAGGGGTGGAAGTCGTCGCTGAGCGCGTTGATGACCGGCACGCGCGTGCCCTCCGCCATCTGCTCGAGCCCTGCCTGCGCGTAGGTGCGCCAGACGATCGCCGCGACCTGGCGCTCGAGCACTCGTGCCGTATCGGCCGGCGTCTCCTTGCCGCCGAGCTGGCTGTTCGCGGTCGAGATGATGAGCGGCGAGCCGCCCAGATCGGCGATGCCGACGGCGAACGAAACGCGCGTCCGGGTCGAGGACTTGTCGAAGATGACCGCGACGGTCTGGGGGCCTTCGAGCGTCTTGAGCTTCCAGCGGTCCTTCTTGAGCGCGATGGCGAGATCGAGGATCTCGTCCTGCTCGGCATGCGTCAGGTCGTCGTCGCGCAGCAGGTGGCGGGTCATGCGGGAACCTCCGTCGGGGTATCGAGCACCAGGGCGTCCTCCACCGTGCGGATCGCAGCCGTGAACAGCTCGATGAACTCGTCGATCTCGACGTCGCCGATCGTGAGGGCGGGAACCAGCCGGATGGTCTCGTCGTTGGGCGCGTTGATCACGAGGCCGTGCTCCTGCGCGGCCGCGACGAGCGCCTTGGCGACGGGATGCCGCAGCCCCACGCCGATCAGCAGCCCCGAGCCGCGGCATCCGGTGATCAGCTCGGAGTCGATGCCCGCGATCGCCTCGCGCAGCTGCGCACCGCGCTCGGCCGCGTTGCGCACGAGGTCGGCACGCTCGATCTCACCGAGCACGGCGCCCGCGACAGCGGTGCCGAGCGCGTTGCCGCCGAACGTCGAGCCGTGCGTGCCCGGGTAGAACAGTTCGCTCGCGCTGCCGAAGGTGATCAGCGCGCCGATGGGGAACCCGCCGCCGATGCCCTTGGCGACCGTGATCGCGTCGGGGGTGATGCCCTCGTGCTGGAAGGCGAACCACTCCCCCGTGCGGCCGGCGCCGGTCTGGATCTCGTCGATGATCAGCAGCGCTCCGTGGCGTTCGGTGATCTCGCGGGCCGCGGCGAGGTAGCCCTCGGGCAGCGGGAGCACACCGGCCTCACCCTTGACGGGCTCGACGAAGAGCGCGGCGACGCGGTCGTCGATCGCCGCCTCGAGCGCCTCGACCGTGGAGTCGATGAACTCGACACCCGGCGTCATCGGCAGGAAGGGCTCCTGCATGTACGGCTTCCCGGTGAGGGCGAGCGTGCCCATCGTGCGGCCGTGGAAGGCGTCCTGCAGCGCGAGGATCCGCGGGCGCTCGGAGCCCCCGTGCAGGCGGGCGAGCTTGAACGCCGCCTCGTTGGCCTCCGCGCCCGAGTTGCCGAAATACACCCGGCCATCGTCGCCCGTGCCCGCGAGACGCTTCAGCGTCGACGCGAGCGCGAGCTGCGGCGGCGTCGCGAAGTAGTTCGACACGTGCGCCAGCGTCGCTGCCTGGGTCGCGATCGCGTCGACGAACACCGGGTGTGCGTGACCGAGCGAGTCCACCGCGATGCCCGCGAGGAAGTCGAGGTACCGCTTGCCGTCGGCGTCCCACAGATACGAGCCCTCGCCTCGCACGAACAGCGCCATCCGCTCGCCGAAGCTGCGGACGAGATCGCGTCCTGCGTCATCGTGCCAACTCATCCGTGCACCACCTCTGTTCCGATTCCCTTGCTGGTGAAGATCTCCACGAGCACCGAGTGCGGCACCCGCCCGTCGATGATGGCCGCGGTCTCGACGCCGCCCTCTACGGCCTCCAGGCACGCCGCCATCTTCGGGATCATGCCCGACTCGAGCGTGGGCAGCATCGCGCGCAGCTCGGTCGAGGTCAGGTGCGACACGAGCGAGTCGCGGTTGGGCCAGTCGGCGTAGAGCCCGGCCACGTCGGTGAGCACGACGAGCTTCGCCGCCCCCAGCGCCACGGCGAGCGCGGATGCCGCGGCATCTGCGTTCACGTTCAGTGAATGCCCGGGGTGGTCGAGGTCGGGCGCGATGCTCGAGACGACGGGGATGCGACCGGCGGTGATCTGGTCGAGCACGGGCTGCGGATCGACCTCGACGACGTCGCCGACCCGGCCGAGGTCGTGCTCGACGCCCTCGATCACGACACCGCGTCGGCGTCCGCCGAACAGGCCCGCGTCCTCCCCGCTGAGACCCGTGGCCACCGGGCCGTGGGCATTGATCTTCGACACGAGCTGGGGGTTGATCTGCCCGGTGAGAACCATGCGCACCACCGAGATCGCCTCGGTGGAGGTGACGCGGTATCCGCCCTTGAACTCGCTCGGAATCTCCAGGCGGTCGAGCATCGACGAGATCTGGGGGCCACCGCCATGGACGACGACCGGCTTCACCCCGACGTAGCGGAGGTAGGCGATGTCGGCGGCGAAGGCATCCTGCAGCTCCTCGCTCACCATCGCATTGCCGCCGTACTTCACGACGACGATCTGGTCGCGGAAGCGCTTGAGCCAGGGCAGCGACTCGATGAGCGTGACCGCCCGCGCGCTGGCCTCGCCGGGATCGGTCTCTTGCAGATCAGTCATGAGGCCTGCTTCTTCATGAGGAGTACGCGCTGTTCTCGTGAACGTAGTCGTGGGTGAGGTCGTTGGTGAGGATGGTCGCCGTCGCGGCGCCCACCTTCAGGTCGATGACGAGGTCGGTGGCGCGGGGCGTCAGGTCGACGGCCTCGCGCGGCGCGTCCGGGCCGCCGGCGCTGCACACACGCACGCCGTTCATCCACACGTCGACGTCGTACGGGTCGAAGGCCGCCTGGGTGGTGCCGATCGCCGCGAGCACGCGGCCCCAGTTGGGGTCGTTGCCGAAGACCGCCGCCTTGAAGAGGTTGTTGCGGGCGACCGAGCGGCCGACCTCCACGGCGTCCTCCTCCGAGGCCGCGTTGACGACCTCGATGGTGATGTCGTGGCTCGAGCCCTCGGCATCCCCCTGCAGCTGCTTGGCGAGGTCCTGGCAGACTTCGGCGAGAGCAGCGGCGAACGCGTCGCCGTCCGGCGTGACACCCGAGGCGCCGCTGACCATGAGCGTGACCTGGTCGTTCGTCGACATGCAGCCGTCCGAGTCGAGCCGGTCGAACGTGCGACCGGTGGCCTGCCGCAGCGCGGCGTCGGCCTGTGCCGCGTCGAGGACGGCGTCGGTCGTGATCACCACGAGCATCGTCGCGAGACCGGGCGCCAGCATCCCGGCGCCCTTCGCCATGCCGCCGATCGACCAGCCGTCCTTCGCTACGGCGGAGCGCTTGGGATGGGAGTCGGTCGTCATGATGGCGAGGGATGCCGCGTCCCCGCCGTCTGCGGAGAGCTCGGCGACACCCTGCTCGGTGCCGGCCAGCACCTTCGCGCGGAACACCTCGTCGCCCGTGCCGATGAGACCGGTCGAGCACACCAGGATGTCGCCCGCGCTCACGTCGAGCAGCTCCGCCGCCTTCTCGGCGGTCTGGTGCGTCGTCTGGAAGCCGAACGAGCCCGTGAAGCAGTTGGCACCGCCCGAGTTGAGGACGATCGCCTCGACGACGCCGTCACGGATGACCTCCTGCGACCAGAGGATCGGGTTCGCCTTCGCGCGGTTGCTGGTGAAGACGGCCGCGCCGACCTTGAGCGGGCCGCGGTTGACGACGACGGCCACGTCGGGCTTGCCCGACGACTTGAGTCCGACGGCGACGCCGGCTGCGGCGAATCCCTGGGGCGTGGTGACGCTCACGGGGCGACTCCGTTCACGGTGAGCGCGGTGCCTTCGGCGAGGCCCAGCGCGATGTTCATGGACTGGACGGCCGCTCCGGCGGTGCCCTTGACGAGGTTGTCGACGGCGGTCACGACGACCACGCGATTCGCCGCGCGATCGATCGCGAGACCCATCAGCGCCGTGTTCGCACCCAGCACGTCGGCCGTGCGTGGGAACTGGCCCTCGGGCAGCAGCTGCACGAAGGTCTCGTCGCCGTAGGCGGCCTCCCAGGCCGCGCGGATCTGCGCGTCGGTGGTGCCGGGTGCGATGGGTGCCGTCGAGGTCGCGAGGATGCCGCGCGACATCGGGACCAGAATGGGCGTGAACGAGATGCGGATGCCCTGGTCCGCGGCATCCGACGATGCCGTCTCCGTCGACGGGCGAGCGGCGGCGAGCGCCTGACGGATCTCGGGGATGTGCCGGTGCGTCCCTCCGACGGCGTACGGGTTCGCCGTGCCCAGGATCTCGCTGGCGAGGAGGTTCGTCTTGAGGCTCTTGCCGGCGCCCGAGGGGCCCACCGCCAGCACCGTCACGATGTCGGACGGATCGATGACGCCCGCGGCCACGCCCGGAGCGAGGCTGAGACTCACCGTCGAGGCGTTGCAGCCGGGGGCCGCGATGCGCGTCGCGCCGACGAGCCGGTCACGCTGCTTCGAGCCGGCGACCGGAAGCTCGGGGACGCCGTACACCCAGGGCTCGTGGTAGTCGCCGCCGTAGAAGCTGTCCCAGTCGGAGACCGACTCGAGACGGTGGTCGGCGCCGGCATCGATCACGAGCGGCGTGTCGCCGAGCGCGTCGGTGTACTGCCCGGACTGCCCGTGCGGCAGCGCCAGGAAGACGATGTCATGGCCGGCGAGGACGTCCGGCGTGGTCTCGGAGAGCGTGAGGTGTGCGAGCGACCGCAGGTGCGGCTGGTGCTGGATGAGCGGCTGTCCCGCGTTGGAGTGCGCGGTCACGGTGCGGATCTCGACGTCGGGATGCGCGGCGAGGATCCGCAGGATCTCGCCGCCCGCATAGCCGGATGCGCCGGAGACGGCGACCGAATATGTCATGGATTCCACCTTAGAGTCTGGGTGCAGGGGCCGGAGACGGCGACGCCCGCAGCTGCCCTCCTCAGAAGGTGCGCAGGGTCGCCTAAAGTCGGCGGTCTCCCAGACGGCGTCGGCGCGCGGGGACGACGCTCGGAACGAGCGTCGCGAATCCCTGGGCAGCCGAAGGCATGCGCCGACGATAGCGGCCCGCCCGCGGCATCCGCAAATCCGACCCGCCCTCCGGAATCGCGAAAGGGGAGATCTCCGCACGTCACGGGTGCGGGAATCTACACTTTCGCGCCTCCGGGGTCAGCCCTCGAGCTCGGCGAGCAGCGCGAGCTCGTCGGACCGCGTCAGCCCCGAGCGGCGGTCGCGATCCAGGCCGCGGGTGCGCTCGTCGGCGAGCGTGCGCTCGAGCGTCGCGCGCAGCGGACGCAGGCGACCGCCGAGAAGGCGGAAGGCGGCGTGGGATCGCGTCCAGAAGCCGGGCATGCCGACGGGCAGCCAGAGGGGGAGCGACCGAGGGCCGGCCCAGTGCGACACGTCGCGCGCTTCGAGCCACTCGTCGGACGCCGGGACCAGGGCGCCGGTGTGGCCTGCCACCTCGCGAGCGAGCCTCAGCACCTCGGCGAGCTCGATCGGGTCTCCGACGGCATTCACCACCCCGGTCCACCGCTCTCGGCCGAGCGCCTGGACGAACTCGGCGAGGTCGTCCACGTCGATCACCTGCGCGCCGCGGTCCGTCGTGTCGGGTACCAGCACGCCGCCGTCCGCGGCGAGCGCGAGACGGCCGACCCAGTAGCCGAACCGGTCGGTGGGGTCGCCGGGGCCCACGATGAGACCGGGTCGAACGATGGCGGCGCGGTAGCCGAGCGCTGCACGGACGGATGCCTCGGCCCGCACCTTCGCCTGCCCGTAGTCGTCTTCTTCGTCCGGTCCGGTCGGCGCCAGCAGCTCTGCAGTCTCGTCGGCGCCGGGAACGTCGTTCGCCGCGTACACCGACACGGTGGAGATGTAGGTCCAGTGCTTCGCGCGCTCCCCCAGCGCCGTCACCGCCGCCGCGACGTGCACCGGGTTCGACGAGATGTCCACCACCTCGTCCCAGTCGCGACCGTCGACCGCGTCGTACGCGCCAGGATCGTCTCGGTCGGCGACGACGAGCGTCGTGCCGTAGGGCGCTTCGCGTCCACCCCGGGCCAGGCAGGTGACGGCGGCTCCGGCGACCGCCCATCTCTCGGCGATGCGCCCGCTCAACCAGCCCGTCCCACCCAGCACCAGTACGTCGGTCATGTCACCAGCCAACCAGACGCCCAGGGTCGCGGCATCCGTCTCCGCCGACGGCGGATGCGAGTCAGTGGAGCGCGTCCGAGAGCACGGCGAAGTTCACGGCCGTCACCTCGCGGGCGCGACGCGACGAGAGGAGCCGCAGCTCGGCGGGTGCCGGCAATCCGTCGAAGAGGCGGATGCCTCCCCCGAGCAGGACGGGCACGATGTGCAGCAGCAGCTCGTCGACGAGGTTGTCGCGGAGGAACTGCTGGGCGGTGTTCGGGCTGCCCATGATGATCACCTCGGCACTTCCGGCGGCGTCCTGCGCCAGCGCGAGCGCGGCTGCCGGCTCACCAGAGACGAAGGTGAACACCGTCCCGTTCTTCACCTCGGGCGGGCGCTGCTCGTGGGTCATCACGAAGACCGGGCTCGAGAACACGTCGTCATCGCCCCACGGCTCCTGGCCGGCGTCCCAGGTGCGGCGCCCGAAGATGATCGCGCCCGCCCTGCGGAATCGGTCGATCAGCTCCACGGCGACCTGGTCCTCGTCCGGCGGCGCGGTGTCGTCGAGCCAGCGGTGGAGCCGTGAGAGGTCGTCGCCCGGCGCTGCCGCGTACCCATCGACCGAGACCGAGACGTACAGCACCGTCGAACCCATGAGCCGCTCCTTTCGGATACCGCCGGTCGGTCCGGCTCTCAGGAGCGTATGGCGAAAGTGGCCCAGTGATATGGTCCAGCGTGATGGCTCAGAATTGGACCACTTCCGATCTGGCGCTCGCACTGGCGCTTCCGCCCGGCCGACGGCCCGGCGAGCAGCTGCAGACCGCGCTGCGGGATGCCGTCCGGCAGGGTGTGCTCGACGACGGCGACGCGCTGCCGTCCACGCGTGAGCTCGCCGCAGCGCTGGGGGTCGCGCGCGGCACCGTCGTTCATGTCTACGAGCAGCTCGGCGCAGAGGGCTACCTCGTCGCACGCCCCGGCGGCCGCACGCGGGTCTCGTCGCGTGCCGTCCCGCCGGGCGGCACGCCGCCCTCGCCGCCGGCCGCGGCTCCGGCAGGCGCGGATCTGCGTCCCGGGATCTCTGATCTCCGCCGCTTTCCCGCCGACGATTGGGCCTGGGCCTATGCACGGGCGGCGCGAGGCGCGGGCTCGCATGATCTGGACTACGGCGACGGGCTCGGGCATCCGGCAGCGCGCGAGGCCATCGCGGGCCATCTGCGTCGGATCCGCGCCGCGTCGACCGACGCCGACCATGTCGTCCTCTGCCAGGGCTTCGCCCAGGGGTTCGCCCTCGTTCTGCCGGCGCTCGCCGCGCGCGGTGCCCGCGTGCTCGCCGTGGAGGATCCGGGCGACCGGGGCGTCGACGCTGCCGCTGCCGCCGCCGGAATGGAGCTCGCGCCCATCCCGGTCGATGCGCACGGCATCCGCACCGACCTGCTCGACAGGGCCGGCGCCCACGCGGTGCTGGTCACGCCGGCGCACCAGTCACCCACCGGGGTCGTGCTCTCGGCGTCCCGGCGGGTGGAGCTGGTGGAGTGGGCCGGCCGCAGCGGCGGATGGATCATCGAGGACGACTACGACTCGGAGTTCCGGTACGACCGTCAGCCCATCGGCGCGGTCCAGGGCCTCGCGCCCGACCGGGTCGTGCTGATCGGCTCGGCGAGCAAGACGCACGCGCCCGGCGTGCGGGTCGCATGGATGGCGATTCCAGGCGAGCTGATCGACGATGTCGCCGCACGGAGGATCGCGGCAGACCGCGGCGGACCGGTCATCGACCAGCTCGCGTTCGCGGCGCTGCTCCAGTCCGGACGCCATGATCGGCACGTGCGCACCATGCGCGGCGTGTACTCGGCCCGCCGAGCCGTGGTCCTCCAGACGCTCGACCGGATCTCTCCCGGGCTGACGTTGACGGGTCTGGTGGCTGGATTCCACGGTGTCTTGCGGCTTCCGTCGGGTGTCCGCGAAGACCGCGTCGTCGCCGCTGCCACCGATGCCTCCCTCCGCATCGCCGGCCTCGCGGCATTCACCCGGCACCGGCGCGACCTCCCGCCGGCCCTCGTCCTCGGCTTCGGCAACATCGACGACGAGGCCGTCGTCGAGGCGATCCTGCGCCTCGGCGACGTGATCGCCGCGGCCACTCCGCGACGGTAGTTCCCGCCCGATCCCTGCGTCGCAGCGGGTGGCGGCATCCTCATCCGAGAACGGTGAGAGCCCGTGCTCCCCACCGGAAGCCCACGTCGTTCTCGGTCAGAACGTGGGCGTTCGGTGTGAGCACGGGCTCTCGACCAATCTGCGCGGCCTGCGGGCGCCTACTCGCGCAGCGTTGCTCCGAAGCGCTCGGACGCCACGGCGACGCCGGCCAGCTTGGCCTCGCTCGCCTCGGCGGCCGTGAGCGTGCGGTCGGCGGCGCGGAAGCGCAGCGCGAACGTCAGGCTCTTCTGCCCCTCCGATACACCCTGGCCGCGATAGTCGTCAACCAGCCGCACGGACTCCAGCAGCTCCCCCGCACCCTCGGTGAGCGCCGCCTGCACCTCGGCGGCCGGCACGTCGGCCTGCAGCACGAGCGACACGTCCTGGGTAGCGGCGGGGAAGCCCGACAGCGACGCGGCGACGACCTTCTCGCCCGCCAGGGACAGCACGAGATCGAGATCCAGTTCGGCGACGATCACACGACCGGGAAGATCGGATGCCTCCGCCACACCCGGCAGCAGCTCGCCGACGTAGCCCACCTCGACGCCGGTCGCCGAGGTCGTCGAGGCGACCGACAGCACGCCAGTGCGGCCGGGGTGAAGCGCCGCCCGCTCGCCCTGGACGACGTCGATCGTGACGCCCGCGGCCGCGGCGATGGTGCGGACGGCGTCGAGCGCGTCGCCGAGCCCGGCGGTCACCGGCGCGACCCCGGGCTGCTTCGTCACGAGGTTGCCCGTGAGCAGCACGGCGATGTGCCGGTGCTGCGGCGGGATCGAGGCGTCGAGCTCGGCGAGGGTGGCGGCATCCGGGCGCACCGCGAGCGGCGGCACGTGCGGCGTGCCGTACTGCACCCCTGGCTCGGGAAGGAACACGACACCGGTCTCGAACAGCGAGAGGTCGGTCAGCCCGCGCGCCACGTTGCGGTGCGCGACCTGCAGCAGCCCCGGCACGAGCGAGCGGCGCAGGAACGGCGACTGGCCGTCGAGCGGGTTGGCGAGCTTGACGCTGGGCAGGTGCTCACCCGACGGCGAGCCGTGCAGGTCGTTCTGCTCCTCGGTGGTGAATCCGAAGGAGGGCGTCTCGACGTAGCCGGCGGCGGCGAGCGCGTTGGCGACCCGGCTCCGGCCCTGCTGGGCGGCGGTGAGGCCGCGACCCGACGGCGGCAGCGGCAGCACCGACGGGATGCGGTCGTAGCCCTCGATGCGGGCGACCTCCTCGGCGAGCGTCCACTTGTCGGTGAGGTCGGGGCGCCACGACGGCGGGATGACCTGCCAGCCGGCGGCGTCGTCCTCGTTGGGCACGACCTCGCAGCCGATGAGACGCAGCGCCGCCTCGATCTGCCCGGGCGTGTAGTCGACGCCGATGAGGTGCTGGACGAACAGCGGCGGAAGCTCGATGCCCGGCATGAACACTTCGGCGAAGAGCGCGGCGCCGAAGGTGTCGTCGCTCGTGCCCCCGGCGTATTCCTCCATCAGTTCGGCGACGCGGCGGGCGGCGACGAACGGCACGAGCGGGTCGACGCCGCGCTCGAAGCGACGGGACGCCTCGCTCGGCAGCTTGTGCCGACGAGCCGTTCGTGCGATCGACACGGTGTCGAACGTGGCGGCCTCGATGAGCACGTTGCGGGTCGTATCGCTCATCTCGGTGGCGCCGCCGCCCATGACACCGGCCAGACCGATCGGCCCGGACTCGTCCGTGATCAGGAGGTCTTCGGGGTGGAGCGTGCGCACCTTGCCGTCGAGCGTCTCGAGCTTCTCGCCGGCGGTGGCGCGGCGCACCGTGATCCCGCCCTGCAGCTTGTCGAGATCGTAGCCGTGGATGGGCTGGCCGAGCTCGAGCATCACGTAGTTCGTGATGTCGATCAGGATGCCGAGCGAACGGATGCCCGCGAGCGACAGGCGCGCGATCATCCATGCCGGCGTGGGCTTCGTCGGGTCGACGTCGCGCACGACGCGCGCCACGAACTCGGTGACGCCGGCGCGACCGCGGATCGGGGCGAGATCGTCGGCGGTGACGGTGAACCCCTGGCCCGGCGCGACCTCGTCCCACGGTCGCTCCGCAGGGTCGCGGAACGCCGCACCGGTCGAGTGCGAGTACTCGCGTGCGACACCGCGGATGGACAGCGCGTAGCCGCGGTCGGGTGTCACGTTGATCTCGACGGCGACGTCGTCGAGGCCCAGCAGTGAGATCGCGTCGGTGCCGACGGGCGCGTCGATGCCGAGCTCGACGAGCCGCAGGATGCCGTTGTGCTCCTCCCCCAGCCCGAGCTCGCGGGCGGAGGCGATCATGCCGTCCGACACATGGCCGTACGTCTTGCGTGCGGCGATCGGGAAGGGTCCCGGAAGCACGGCGCCCGGAAGCGTCACCACGACCTTGTCGCCGGCGAAGAAGTTGCGGGCGCCGCACACGATGCCGTGCACCGCGTCGCCGCCGTCCGCCGCGGTCTCGCCGTCTGGCGCGACGCGCACCTGGCACCAGCGGATCGTCTTGCCGTTGGACTGCGGCTCCTCGACGAACTCGAGCACCTCGCCGACGACGATGGGACCCTGCAGCTCGAAGCGGTGGACGTCCTCCTCTTCGAACCCGACGCGCACGAGCGCCGCGAGGACGTCCTCGGGCGAGGCATCCGCCGGAACGTCGACGTACTCACGCAACCATGAGAGCGGGACGCGCATCAGACCACCATTCCGAACTGCTCGCTGAAGCGGACATCGCCCTCGGCCATGTCGCGCATGTCCTGGACATCGCTGCGGAACATGAGCGTCCGCTCGACGCCCATGCCGAACGCGAAGCCCGAGTACTCCTCGGGGTCGATCCCGGCCGCTCGGAGCACGTTCGGGTTGATCATCCCGCACCCGCCCCACTCGATCCATCGGGCGCCGCCCTTGAAGGTGGGGTGCCAGAGGTCGAGCTCGGCCGAAGGCTCGGTGAAGGGGAAGAAGTTCGCGCGGAACCGCGTCTTCGCCTCGGGGCCGAACAGCACCTTGGCGGCGTGGTCGAGAGTGCCCCTGAGATGCGCCATCGTGATGCCCTTGTCGACGACGATGCCCTCGAACTGGGTGAACACCGGCAGGTGCGTCGCGTCGTACTCGTCGGTGCGGTAGACGCGGCCCGGGCACAGCACGTAGAGCGGCAGGTCGCGCTCGAGCATCGAGCGCACCTGGACGGGACTCGTGTGCGTGCGCATGACGAGATGGCGCTCCACCGGGTCGATGAAGAACGTGTCCTGCATCTGACGCGCCGGGTGGTCGACGTCGAAGTTCAGCGCGTCGAAGTTGAACCACTCGTGCTCGAGCTCGGGACCCTCCGCGATCTCCCAGCCCATCCCCACGAAGATGTCGGCGATCTGCTCCTGGAGCAGGGAGATCGGATGCCGCGCCCCGACGCGCGCGCGAGCGGCCAATGCGGTGATGTCCACGCGCTCGGCTTGGAGCTGAGCGGCCGTCTCCGCCGCGGCGAGCTCCGCTTCGCGCGTCGCGAACGCCTGGTTCACCCGGCCGCGAGCCTGGCCGACGAGCTTGCCGAACTCGGCCTTCCTGTCGTTCGGCACGTCGCGCAGGCGCGCGTTGAGCTTCGCCAGCGGCGAACCCTCGGCGGCGTGCGCGGACCGTGCGGCCTTCAACGCCGCGGTGTCTGCCGAGCCGGCGATCGCGGCGAGGGCGGCGTCGACGGCGGCGTTCACCGCCTCGGGCGTGATCTCGGTGTTCTCAGCAGCGTCTGACACGAGAGTCGAGTCTACCGACGGCGGACCGTCGCCTCCGCGCCTATCCTCGGAGCCGCTCAGCGCGGTGGTGGACCTTGGAGGTCGGCCTTGGCCTCGACCTCGAGCAGCGCACCGGGAGCGGTGGGGTCGGTGACCTTCGTGCCCCGCTTGATGCGGGTCCCCCCGCTCGCCGTGCGACGCGCCAGCCACCGCGCGAACCACGACAGGGTCAAGTTGATGGCCAGGTAGATGCACAGCGTCACGACGAACAGCGAGAAAAGATAGCGGTTGCCGTAGAAGCTGCCGAGGATGTTCATGTTCTTGCGGATGATCTCCTCGTAGCCGACGATGTAGCCGAGCGAGGTGTCCTTGAGCAGCACCACGAGCTGCGCGATGATGATCGGCAGCATCTGCCGGAACGCCTGTGGGAACTCCACCAGCATCTTGGACTGGAACTCGCGCATGCCGACGCTCAGCGCCGCTTCGCGCTGTCCGCGCGGCAGGGCCACGAGGCCGGCACGCAGGATCTCGCCGATCAGCGTGCCGTTGTACAGGATCAGCGCGATCACAACCGCCCAGAAAGCGCCGGTCGAGGCCACCAGCAGGATGAACAGCATCATCAGCAGGACTGGCATCCCACGGAAGAACTCGATCACCACTGCGGTCGGCACCCGCACCCACGCGATGCGGGAGCTGCGCATGAGCGACAGCACGATGCCGAGGGCGATGGCCCCTACCGCCGCGATCGCCGCCGCCTGCAAAGTCGCAACGACACCCTCCAGGATGAAGCCCCAGACGACCGGGTCGATGAAGATATCCCAGCGGGTGCCGTCGAACATGCCGGGAAGCGTGATGCCGCCGGAGTCGCGCGGCGCAGCCAGCGTCAGGACCACCCACACGGCTCCCGCGATGAGCAGGACCAGAGCGACGATCGACAGGATCAGCGACAGTCGCCTGGCCTTCGGGCCCGGCGCATCGAAGAGGACGCTCGGTGCGCTCATCGCTGCACCACCCAGCGCCGCTCGAGCCGCCCGGCGAGGAAGCCGAGCGGGACCGTGATGACGAGGTAGAGGACGGCTGCGGTGATGAGGATCTGGATGACGATGTTCCCGTTGTCGTTCGCGAGCTGCCGGGTCGTCCCGAAGAGCTCGAGGACGAAGAAGCCACCGGCCACCGAGGTGTTCTTGGTGAGCGCGATGAAGACGTTGATGAGGGGCGGGATCGTCATGCGGAACGCCTGTGGCAGGACGACCAGCGAGACCGTCTGCCCGAATCCCAGCCCGATGCTGCGGGCCGCCTCGGCCTGCCCGACCGGCACGCCGTTGATGCCGGATCGCAGGGCCTCGGCGACGAACGGCGACGTGTAATAGGTGAGGGCGACGAGCGCCAGGATGATGAACGGCAGTCGGACGCCGAGCATCGGCAGCACATACATCGTGAAGATGAAGACAAGCGTCAGCGGGGTGTTCCTGGCGATCTCGGTCCAGAACGCCGCGAACGCGCGAAGCGCGGCGACGGGTGAGATCCGCATCGCCGCGATGAGCGTGCCCAGGATGAGCGAGAGCACACCCGCGACCGCGAGCAGCAGGAGAGTCACGCGGAAGCCCTCGAAGAACGTCGGCATCAGCGACCAGAGCTGTTCCATGCGCCTCCTCTCGTGAGCATCGAAGTCAGGTCAGGGGATCGGATGCCTCGGGCCGGGGCGCGGCCCGAGGCATCCGGATCAATCAGTACCGATCGGGTGCCGGCGGATCGACGAACGGCAGCACGGTGCCGGCCGTCGCGTTCCAGGCTTCCTCGTAGCGGCCGTCCTCGTACGCCTCCTCGAGCACGTCGTTGATCCACATACGGAACTCGGTGTCTTCGAGCGTGACGCCGATGCCGTACGGCTCTTCGGTGAAGGGCTCTCCGACGACCTTGAACTCGCCCTCGTTCTGCGCGGCGAGGCCGGCGAGGATGACGTTGTCGGTCGAGACCGCGACGACGGCGCCGCTGCGCAGCGGCTCAAGGCAGTTCGAGTAGGTGTCGGTGAGCACCGGCTCTGCGCCGATCTCGGCCAGCTTGGCAGCAGGCGTCGAGCCGGTCACCGAGCAGACGGGCTGTCCGACGAGGTCGTCTTCGCTCTCGATGTCCTCGTTGTCGGCGAGCACCAGGATCGACTGTCCGGCCATGTAGTACGGACCGGCGAAGGAGACGACCTCCTTGCGCTTGTCGTTGATCGTGTAGGTCGCGACGACGAGGTCGACCTCACCGTTCTGGATGAACGGCTCGCGGTTGGCCGAGACCGATTCCTTCCACTCGATGCCCTCTTCGGCAATGCCGAGTTCGGACGCGATGATCTTGCCGATCTCGACGTCGAAGCCCTCGGGGTCGCCCGACGGGCCCTTGAGGCCGAACAGCGGCTGGTCGAACTTGGTGCCGATGGTGATCGAGCCGGCCTCGGCGAGCTCGGCCATCGTCGTGCCGGCCTCGAACGTGGGCTCGGGCTCAGGAGTCGTCGTCTCCTCGCCGCCCGGCGTGCCACCGGTGGCGCACGCCGACAGCGCGAGCGCACCGGCGGCTGCCAGCGCGATCAGCGGAAGTCGCATTCGCTTCATGTTTTCGTCCTTTGCTGTGGGGACCGCTCGTGACGGCCTCTCGGATCCCGGCCGCTTTTGGGCGACGACCGGACGTACGGATCAGTGCTCGAGGATCTTGGACAGGAAGTCCTTCGCCCTGTCGCTCTGCGGGTTGGTGAAGAACTCGTCGGGCGTCGCCTCTTCCACGATCGCGCCGTCCGCCATGAACAGCACGCGATCGGCCGCCTTGCGGGCGAACCCCATCTCGTGCGTGACGACGATCATGGTCATGCCGTCGGCTGCGAGGCCGATCATCACGTCGAGGACCTCGTTGATCATCTCCGGGTCGAGGGCGCTCGTCGGCTCATCCATGAGGATCAGCTTCGGATCCATCGCGAGCGACCGGGCGATCGCGACGCGCTGCTGCTGACCGCCGGACAGCTGGCTCGGCATCTTCTTTGCCTGATTAGCCACGCCGACCCGGTCGAGCAATGCCATGGCCTTCTCGTCGGCCGCCTTCTTCTTCATGCCGCGCACGCGGATGGGACCGAGCGTGACGTTCTCGAGAACGGACTTGTGCGCGAAAAGATTGAACGACTGGAACACCATGCCGACGTCCGCGCGAAGCGTGGCGAGGGCTCGACCCTCTTCCGGGAGCTTCGCTCCGTCGATGGTGACCGTGCCCGAGTCGATCGTCTCGAGTCGGTTGATCGCGCGGCAGAGCGTCGACTTGCCGGAGCCCGAGGGACCGATGACGACGACGACCTCGCCTCGATTCACCACCGTGTTGATGTCCTTCAGGACATGCAGGTCGCCGAAGTGCTTGTCGACGTGGTCCACGACCACGAGCGGCTCACCTCGTCGCACCGAGATGTTGGAAGTCCGGGGCGCCGGCGCCGGGGCATCAGGTGTCGCCATGTCCCTCACCCTAGGGGCGAGCGGCGACCCACTGCCAGTGGACCCGCGAGCCTTTACCGATCCGTAACAGGGTCGGAACGAGAGCCGCTCAGCCGGCGGCGCGCTGCGCGAACGCGGTCTCGTAGAGGCATACGCTGGCGGCCGTCGCCAGGTTCAGCGACTCGGCGGCACCGTAGATCGGCAGCCGCAGCGAGAGGTCGACGAGCGCCAGCGCCTCGTCGTCGAGCCCGCGGGCCTCGTTGCCGAAGAGCCAGGCGGTCGGCTCGGCGAGCACGTCGCGCGCGGCGAGGAAGTCTCCTCCCCCGACGTCGGCGGCGATGACGCGAACGCCGGCGGCGCGTGCCTTCTCGACAGCCGAGGCGAGATCGGCGCCGACGGCGACCGGCACGTGGAAGAGCGAACCGGTCGTGGCGCGCACCACCTTCGGGTTGTACGGGTCGACGGTGCGACCGGTGAGGATGACCGCGTCTGCTCCTGCGGCGTCGGCCGCGCGGATGATGGTGCCGAGGTTGCCCGGGTCGCGGACCTCCTCGCAGATCGCGACGAGCCGGGGCCCGGCCGCGAAGATGTCGCGCAGCGACGTCGGCGACTGCCGTGCCACCGCGACGATCCCCTGCGGCGTCACCGTGTCGGCCATCGCATCGAGCACGGCTTCGGTGGTGTAGACCACCTCGAGGCCGGCATCCTTCGCGGCATCGCGCACATCCACGTGCCTCTCGAGCGCCGACGGCGTCGCGAACAGCTCCACGAGGGTGTCCGGCCGGTACGCCAGCGCCTCGCGCGCGGCCTGCGGCCCTTCGAGGAGGAAGAGCCCGGTCTCCTGCCGCGCGCTGCGCTTGGTCAGCTTCGCGACGGCGCGGACACGCGGAGAGCGAGGGTTCTCGAGCACGGCATCAGTCTAGGGTCGCGGCTGGGCCCACGCGCCCCGAGGCTCCGGACGACGCGCCAGCGGCGTCGGGAGAGGGCGTGGGGACCGTCCCCCGGCACGCATTCTGCGCGGACGGCGTCCCGTCGAGACGAAAAGAGGCGCCCTCCGTGAGGAGGGCGCCTCTTTCGAGACAGCGTATGCCGAGGGTCAGGGGCTCTTCGGAGCGTTGACGTTCTCGGGCAGTGCCTTCTTGGCGGTCTGGACGAGCGACGCGAACGTCTTGGGCTCGTTCACCGCGAGCTCGGCGAGCATGCGACGGTCGACCTGCACACCCGCGAGGCCGAGGCCCTGGATGAAGCGGTTGTACGTGATGCCGTTCTGACGGGCAGCGGCGTTGATGCGCTGGATCCACAGACGGCGGAAGTCGCCCTTGCGCTTGCGACGGTCGCGGTACGCGTAGACGAGCGAGTGGGTGACCTGCTCCTTCGCCTTGCGGTACAGACGCGAGCGCTGGCCCCGGTAACCGGAGGCGCGCTCAAGGATGACGCGACGCTTCTTGTGGGCGTTGACGGCCCGCTTGACTCTAGCCATTTCGATTGATTCCTATTCCTGCGTCGGCGCTCAGATACCGAGGAGCTTCTTGGCGACCTTGGCGTCGCCCTTCGCGAGGACCTGCTCCTGCGACAGGCGACGGGTGCGGCGGCTGGACTTGCCCTCGAAGTTGTGGCGAAGGTTCGCCTGCTGCTTCATGAGCTTCCCGCTGCCTGTGACCTTGAAGCGCTTCTTGGCGCCCGAGTGGGTCTTCTGCTTCGGCATCTCTTCTTCCTTCGTTTCACTTCCCGCCCAGGCGGGAGTCGGTATCCCGCGGTGCGGGAGTCTGTGGGGCCTATTCGGCCGTGGCGGTCTCGGACTCGGCGGCCGGGGCTGTCTCGGCCGCGGTGTCGGAGCTGTCCGAGTCGGCGTCGCCCTGAGGGCCACTGCCGTTGCGGGCGGAACGCGCTGCCTCCTTGTTGGCGGCACGCTGCGCGTTCTGCTCGGTCTTCACCTCGGACTTGTTCTTGTGCGGGGCGACCACCATCACCATGTTGCGACCGTCGATCGTCGGGTTCGACTCGACCGTGCCGAACTCGGCGACGTCTTCCGCGAACTTGCGGAGGAGACGGACACCCTGCTCCGGGCGCGACTGCTCGCGGCCACGGAACAGGATCATCGCCTTGACCTTGTCGCCCGCCTGGAGGAAGCCCTCGGCGCGCTTGAGCTTGGTGATGTAGTCGTGGGCCTCGATCTTCAGACGGAACCGGACCTCCTTGAGGACGGTGTTCGCCTGATTGCGACGCGCTTCCTTGGCCTTCTGCGCAGCCTCGTACTTGAACTTGCCGTAGTCCATGATCTTGACCACGGGGGGCTTCGAGTTCGGGGCCACCTCGACGAGATCGAGGTCGGCCTCCTGGGCCAGGCGCAGTGCCACCTCGATGCGGACGACGCCGACCTGCTCACCCGCGGGTCCGACGAGGCGGACCTCGGGGACGCGGATGCGGTCGTTGGTGCGGGGATCGCTGATGCGGAACTCCTTGGGTTTATGGGCTGGACCACCGCGACACATGTTCATGTCGCGGGCGGAGGAAGATCCATTCCACCCGTCAGACGCTTCGAGCGCCGACTTCCTGCACCCTCTCCGGTGACGGAGCTCCCGCGCGGTTGCCCTGGCGGCTACCCCTCCCGTTTCTGCGTGGCCGCAGGACGGTCGGGGCGGAGTGCATGACCCGGTAGCCTGGAACGGCAAGCGCGGGTGGGATGTGATCCACTTTCCGATCCGGTACAGAACGTACCGGAGACCGCAGCAGTCTATCAGAGAGTACGGCGTGGACACGATTCGAGACCAGGACGGCGAAACGACGAGCACGACGGCGGTGGATGCCGAGCGTCAAGCCCGCTGGGAGGAGCAGGAGCGCGCGGCCGCATCGGCCTCGCGCGACATCGCCGAGGTGCCGGCCGTCGAGATCATCACGACCGCCGCCGTGCACCTGCTGAGCGCCGCCGCCGTCAAGGTCGGGCTCGCCGACGATCCCGCGACGCAGACCGACCTGGACGAGGCCCGCAAGCTCATCAACGCCCTGGCCGGCCTCATCACGGCAGGCGCCCCCGAGATCAGCGACATGCACGCCCGCTCGCTGCGCGATGGCCTGCGCTCGGTGCAGCTCGCCTTCCGCGAGGCATCCGTGATCCCCGACCCGATCGGCAAGGGTCCGGGCGAGAAGTGGACCGGCCCGGTCACCTGACCACACCCGCGATCGTGTCCCGCTTTCCAGCCTTCATGTCCCGGATTCGGCCGCGACCGGGTGTCCAAATGGCGGATTTCGGGACACGGACCACATGATCAGCGCCCGCTAGCTGTACCCGCAGGACGGGCGATGCCGGATCGCCCGCCGATGCCCAGCGCGACCACCCCGCGCGCCCCGGCGTCGACCGTCCGACGCAGCCTCGGCGTCGGTGCCGTCGCAGGGAGGGCGGCGAAGGGTGCCGTGAGATACGTCGCGGCTCAGGCGCGGACGAGCTTCACGGTGAGCGAGTCCACGAGCACCGCGATGCGGTCGTCGGCAGCCCAACGCGCGGCGAGCCGCGCGAGCACCGCATCGAGCTCGGCCTTCTCGAGGCCGTCCATGAGGTGCAGGCGCACCACGAGCTCGGGCCCGCGGAGGCGGGCGTCGGGGTCGCCGGGCTCCACGGCGAGGTCGATGACCGCGAGCTCTCCCCCGATGCTCTCGTGCAAGCCGGTGAAGACCTCCGGCGAGAGGAAGCTCGGCTCCCAGGGCTGTCCTCGGCCGATCGCCCAGACCGCCGGACGACGGATGACGAACTCGGTGTCCGATCCCGGGTCGAGCACGATCAGGTCGGTGTCGTCGGCGGCGGCCGACAGCGCGGTGCGGACGCCGTCGGCGGGAACCGGCCGCGCCGCGGCATCCCATCGTCCCATCGCATCGACCGACGAGAAGACCGGCAGCACGCGACGCCCGTCGGGCGCGGCGACGGTGACGATCGACAGCTCCTGCGTCTTGTCGACCTCGAGGCCATGTGCGCCGATGCCGTGCTCGCCCTTCTCGGCGACGAGCGGGATCAGCAGCCGCGCGGAGCGGTAGGCGTCGATCACCTCGCGCTGGCTGCCCGAGCCTGCGCGGAACGCCATGAGCGCGGTGAGGAGTGCGGGATCGGCCGAGCCGTCGTCCGAGGCGTGCGGGTTGGCCTGGAAGCTGCGTCCCTCCCAGGGCACGCCCGCGGAGTCGCCGCCGTGTCCATGACCGTGACCCTGCCCCTGCCCCTGACCGTGGCCGGCGGCGTGAGGGTCAGTATCCGGCGACATCCAGCGCCTCGGCGAGCGTGAACGCGCCGGCGTACAGCGCCTTGCCCACGATCGCACCTTCGACACCGAGGGGCACGAGGTCCCGGAGCGCGGCGATGTCGTCGAGACTCGACACACCGCCGGACGCCACGATCGGCTTCGGCGTGCGCGAGGTCAGCTCCCGCAGCAGATCGAGGTTCGGACCCTGGAGGGTGCCGTCCTTGGTGACGTCGGTGACCACGTAACGGCTGCAGCCCGCCGACTCCAGCCGGTCGAGGACCGTCCACAGGTCGCCGCCCTCACGGGTCCACCCGCGGGCGGCGAGCGTGGTGCCCCGCACGTCGAGGCCCACGGCGATCGCGTCGCCGTAACGGCCGATGACGTCGGCGGCCCATTCGGGGTTCTCGAGCGCCGCGGTGCCGAGGTTGATGCGGGAGGCACCGCTCTCGAGCGCCGCCTCGAGGGTGCGGTCGTCGCGGATTCCGCCCGACAGCTCGACCTGCACGCCCTTGGCCTGCTTGATGACCTTGCGGAGCACCCCGGCGTTGCTGCCGCGGCCGAAGGCGGCGTCCAGGTCGACGAGGTGGATCCACTCGGCGCCCTGCCGCGCGAAGTCCAGCGCAGCGTCGACGGGATCGCCGTAGCTCGTCTCGGTGCCCGCCTCGCCCTGCGTCAGGCGGACGGCCTTGCCGTCGGCGACGTCGACGGCGGGCAGGAGGACGAGTTTGGGTGTGGACGCGAAATCGTTCATGGCTCCTGGCTCAGGCATCGAAAGCTGTGGGTGGCGGATCCGGGAAGCACTCGCTCCCGCAGATGGCACGGTCTCAGAGGGTAGCCCTGCGAAGCCCGTCGATCCAATTCGTCAGCAGGCGGATGCCGGCATCTCCCGATTTCTCGGGATGGAACTGGGTGGCGGACAGCGGCCCGTTCTCGACAGCGGCGAGGAACGGCGTGCCGTAATCGCACCATGTCAGGACCGGCTCGGGGAACGGCGGCTGCACGTCGAGCAGCCACTTCTGCGCGGCGAAGGAGTGGACGAAGTAGAACCGCTCGTGCTCGATGCCGCGGAAGAGGCGACTGCCCTCACCCGGCTCGACGGTGTTCCACCCCATGTGGGGCAGAACGGGAGCGTCGAGCTCGGTCACGACCCCCGGCCATTCGCCGAGCCCCTCGGTGTCGACGCCGCGCTCCACGCCGCGCTCGAAGAAGATCTGCATGCCGACGCAGACGCCCAGCACAGGACGTCCGCCGGCGAGACGGCGTTCGATGAGCTCGTCGCCGCGGCTGGCCCGCAGCGCCTCGGCGACGGCGCGGAACGCGCCCACACCGGGCACGAAGAGCCCGTCGGCGTCGCCGACGAGGCCGCGGTCGGCGGTCAGCCGCGCGTCGGCGCCGGCGGCGATGAGCGCCTTCACGGCCGAGTGCACGTTCCCGGAACCGTAATCGAGGACCGCGACGACCGGCCGGTCGCCTTCCATGGGCACGCCTTCGCTCACAGGGCGCCCTTCGTGCTGGGAATGCCCTCGACCAGCGGGTCGAGCGCCTTCGCCTGACGGAAGGCCCGCGCGAAGGCCTTGTACTCGGCCTCCGCGATGTGGTGGGGGTCGCGCCCCGAGAGCACGCGCACGTGCACCGTGAGGGCGGCGTTGTACGCGATCGCCTCGAACGTGTGCCGCACCAGCGAACCCGTGAAGTGACCGCCGATGAGGTGGTGCTCGAAGCCCGCGGGCTCGCCCTCATGGACGAGGTAGGGGCGGCCGCTGATGTCGACGACGGACTGGGCCAGCGCCTCGTCGAGCGGAACCAGCGCGTCGCCGTAGCGCGCGATGCCAGACTTGTCGCCGAGCGCCTGGCGGATCGCCTGGCCGAGCACGATCGAGATGTCTTCGACCGTGTGGTGGGCGTCGATGTCGGTGTCGCCCGATGCGCGCACCGTCAGATCGGTCAGCGAGTGCTTCGCGAACGCCGTCAGCAGGTGGTCGAAGAACGGCACGGTCGTGTCGATCCGGCTGCGGCCGGTGCCGTCCAGATCGAGTTCGAGCTCGACGGTCGACTCGCTCGTCGCCCGTCGCAGCTCGGCGGTGCGTGGTGCGGCGCTCATGCCGCCGATCCTACCGAGGCCAGCGCGTCGAGGAAGGCCGTGGTCTCATCGGCCGTCCCCGCCGTCACCCGCAGATGCGCGGGGATGCCGACGTCGCGGATGAGCACGCCCTGGTCGTAGAGCGCCTGCCAGACGGCAGCGGGATCGGTCACTCCCCCGAACAGGACGAAGTTCGTCCACGTCTCGTGCGGCGTGTAGCCCAGCGCCTCGACCGTCGCCGAGATGCGGTCGCGCTGCGCGACGATCTCGTCGACCATGCCGAGCATGATGGGCGCGTGGCGCAGCGCGGCCGTCGCGGCGGCCTGTGTGAGCGCACTCAGGTGGTACGGCAGGCGCACCAGCCGGAGTGCGTCGATGAGCGCGGGGTCGGCGGCCATGTATCCGACGCGCGCGCCAGCGAAGGCGAAGGCCTTGCTCATCGTGCGCGAGACCACGAGCCGCTCACGGCCCGGCAGCAGGGTCAGCGCCGACCGCTCGTCGTGCGGGGCGAACTCGAAATAGGCCTCGTCCACGATCACGATCCCGTCGGTCGCCTCATAGGCGGCCTCGACGACGTCGAGCCCGAGCGGGGTGCCGGTGGGGTTGTTGGGCGAACACAGGAACACGACGTCGGGCGCGGCATCCGCGATCTGGGATGCCGCATCGTCCGCCGTGATCCAATACTCCGCCGATCGGGTGCCCGAGATCCACTCGGCGCCCGTGCCACGGGTGAGCAGCGGGTACATCGAGTACGTGGGTGCAAACCCGAATGCCGTCCGACCCGGTCCCGCGAAGGCCTGCAGGATGTGCTGCAGAACCTCGTTCGAGCCGTTGGCGGCCCAGATCTCGTCGCGCGTCAGACCGTGACCCAGATAGTCGGCGAAGCCCTCGCGCAGTGCGGTGAACTCGCGGTCGGGGTAGCGGTTCACGTCGCTCAGCGCCCGGGCGATCGAGTCGAGGATGTCGTCCGCGACCTCCGCCGGAACCGGATGCGTGTTCTCGTTCACGTTCAGGGCTACCGGCAACGGCGCCTGCGGGGCACCGTACGGCTTCTGACCGCGGAGATCGGTGCGCAAGGGGAGGTCTTCGAGACGTGCACTCACCTCTCCCATGCTAGGCCCGTGGCCGGCTGTGCCGGCGCCGCGTGACGTCAGGAGATCGGGAGATCGGGCTGGCTCGCGAACCGCGCGGGGCGGCCCCCGCGAGCGTCGTGTGAGCGGCCGCCAGTGCCGGCTCGACCGAACGCGACCGCCTCAGCGGCCGTCGCCGTACGCCGCAGGGATCGCGATGCTCTGGCCGGCCTGAACCACCACGGTGTCGAGAGCGTTCAGCCGCACGATCTCATCGACCACATCGCGCGGATCGTGCTCGGGCGCGACCTCTTCGGCGATGCTCCACAGCGAGTCGCCGGCAGCCACCGTCATCGTGCTGAAGGAGCCCGCCGGGGCGCCCGCGTCACGGGAGGCGAGTGCCGCTCCCCCGCCGATCACGGCAGCGCTCAGCGCGATCACGGCCGGCAGCGCCGCGAGGACGGCCAGCACCCGACGCCCGCGCAGGGTGAGGCGGAGCCGTGTGGACCGCCCGGACGAGGCCTGCGCAGCCGCGCCGGCGGCGAACTGTCGTGCCGAGCTGTTCACGCGCTGCGCCGCGACACGCGCGGCGCGGGACGGCGACGGGACGGAGGTCGTGAAGTCGATCGCGGTCATGCTGGGCTCCTCGTGATGGGGAGAGATTCGCATTCACCACTCAGCCGGGAGCGGCGAATGCGAATCTCTCTTCCGAAGCTATCTTCGAGTCTGTACGATGTCAATACCGGTTCAGGACGGCGATCTCTCGAACGCGACACGCGGCTGAGATGTTCCCCAGAAGCCCGCTATCCGGATACGGTTTCGATACGAGAACCCCACCACGGGCCTCCGACATTCGAAGAAACAGCGCTCCTCGCCGGGCGCAGGACGGAGCCGGAAGATGAGCGACGCGGCCGGGCGCGAGAAGCCCCAGACTCGTCGGCGCAAGAGCCTGAGCGACAAGCAGCTGGCGATCCTCGAGGTGATCCAGCGCTCCATCGCGCGCCACGGCTACCCGCCCAGCATGCGGGAGATCGGCGACGCCGTCGGCCTGAAGTCGCTCTCCAGCGTCACGCACCAGCTCAACCAGCTGGAACTGAGCGGCTATCTGCGGCGCGATGCGGGCAAGACGCGCGCGATGGAAGTGCTGATCGACCTGCCCGGCACGGCGACCGAGAGCCCGGCGGACGCCTCGCCCTCCGTGGGCGATGCGGCCCTCGTCCCTCTCGTCGGGCGCATCGCCGCCGGCGTTCCGATCACGGCCGAGCAGCAGGTCGAGGAGATCTTCCCGCTCCCCCGGCAGCTCGTGGGCAAGGGCGACCTCTTCATGCTGAAGGTCTCGGGCGAGTCGATGATCGACGCCGCGATCTGCGACGGCGATTGGGTCGTCGTCCGCTCGCAGGCGACGGCCGACAACGGTGAGATCGTGGCCGCGATGCTGGACGGCGAGGCCACCGTCAAGACGTTCCGCCAGCGCGACGGCCACACCTGGCTGCTCCCGCGCAACTCCGCGTTCGAGCCGATCCTCGGCGATGAGGCCACGGTGCTCGGCAAGGTCGTGGCGGTGCTGCGCGCCGTCTGAACGGCGTCGGACGAATTCATTCGGAATGGGTGATGCCGGACGTGGCATCTACGACACAATGAGTGCATCCGGCTAGAGGAGGCCTCATGAGCGAGCCAGTCACCGTCGACCTGCAGGCCGAACTCGCCGCGTTGCGGGCCGAGAACGAAGCACTCCGGCGGGGCGTGGTCGCTCCGGACGAGGTCGCACCCCCCTCACGCACTCGCAGTGGATGGTGGCGTTCGCTGCTCTCGGCCCTGTGCATCACCATCGCGGCCATCCTCGTCCCGGTGTCGATCGTCGGCGCGTGGGCCCGTGTACAGCTGACCGACGAGGACGCCTTCGTCGCCACGCTGGCACCGTTGGTGGACGATCCCGCGGTGCAGTCGATGATCATCGACGAGTCCATGGAGGCGGTCAACGCCCAGGTCGACTTCGACCAGATCACTGCGGACGTCTTCGACGGCATCGCCGGCCTCGGACTGCCGCCCCGCGCCGCCGACGCCCTCCAGCTCCTGGAGGCGCCGGCTGCCAACGGCCTCGAGAGCCTCGTGACGACGACGGTCACGCGAGTGGTCGAGTCCGATGCCTTCGCTGAAGTGTGGGCCACCGCGACGCGCGCCGCCCATCGCGCCCTGGTGGGCGTGTCCACTTCCGACGGCGGCGGACTCATCGTCCGCACCGACGAGGGCGTGGGGATCCAGTTGGGCGCGGTCGTCGAGCGTGTGAAGCAGAACCTCATCGATCGGGGCCTGGGTGCCGCTGAGCTGATCCCCGCCGTCGATCGCGTCATCATCCTCGGCGAAGGCGACAACCTCGCGACGATCCGCACCGGTTACGCCGCCGCGAACACGCTCGGACTCTGGCTGCCGATCATCGCGATCGCGCTGTTCGGCTTCGGCATCCTGATCGCCCGCCGCCGCAGCGCCGCCGTCCTCGGGACGGGCATCGGATTCGCCCTCGGCGGCGTGGCCCTGGCCATCATGCTCGCGATCGGCGATTCCGCCATGGGCGTCACGGCGGGGGTGCTCGGCCTCTCACCCGATGCGCTGAACGTCATCTACGAGCAGCTGGTCGGCAACATGCAGCAGACCGCGCTCGTCGCCGCGTTCCTCGGTGTCTTCATCGCGATTCTGGGCTGGGTGACCGGCAGGTCGGCTCCGGCACGCGGCTTGCGCAGCGCCATCGACAGCATGAATGCGTCGGGGCGGCGCGAACTGGCCGCGCGAGGACTCGACACCGATTCGTTCGGGCTGTGGCTCGGCCGGCAGCGCGTCCTGGTGCGGACCCTCATCGCCGTGCTCGCGGTGATCTGGCTCTTCTTGTTGCGGCCGCTGTCGGTCGGCGACATCGTGCTCGTGGCCGTCGTCGCATTCGGCGTCGCCTGGGTCCTCGAACTGCTGCAGCGCCGCCCCGAGGAGGCGGCCGCAGTCGGCGACGCGGACCTGCTCTACAGCGGCGTACCCATCGGGGACGACGACGCGAATCCCACGGTGGAGATCCTGCTCGCCGACGAGTCCCCGACGACCGACCCCGACGCCGACACCCTCGTGATCGATCCGGATGCCGCGACCGATGCGGCCGCGGCACCCGGATCGAAGAAGGGCTCCTAGGCCGGAACGGCCGCGCGCACCGCCTGCGTCGCCGCCACGAGGTTCTTGAGCGACGCGACGGTCTCGTCGTACCCGCGGGTCTTCAGCCCGCAGTCCGGGTTGACCCAGACGCGGCGCAGCGGCAGCTCAGCGACCGTGCGGTCGAGGAGCTCGGCGATCTCATCCACCGACGGCACACGCGGCGAGTGGATGTCGTAGACACCGGGTCCGATGCCGGCGGCGAAGCCGGACGTGGCGATGTCTCCGATCACCTCGCCGCGGCTGCGCGCGGCCTCGATCGAGGTCACGTCGGCGTCCAGCGCCGCGATCGCGTCGATCACGGCGTCGAACTCCGAGTAGCAGAGGTGGGTGTGCACCTGCGTAGCCGGGGCCGCGCCGGCGGTCGCGAGGCGGAACGAGCCGACCGACCACTCCAGGTAGGCGGGCTGGTCGGCGCGCTTGAGCGGCAGGAGTTCGCGCAGCGCCGGTTCGTCGACCTGGATGACGCGGATGCCGGCCCCCTCGAGGTCGGCGATCTCGTCGCGGAGGGCGAGGGCGACCTGGTTCGCGGTCTCCCCCAGCGGCTGGTCGTCGCGGACGAACGACCACGCCAGGATCGTCACCGGGCCGGTCAGCATGCCCTTCATCGGCTTGTCGGTGAGGGACTGCGCGAACGCCGACCACGCGACGGTGATCGCCGCGGGGCGTGCGACATCGCCCCAGAGGATCGACGGGCGGGTGGCCCGCGAGCCGTACGACTGCACCCAGCCGTTCTCGGTGACGGCGAAGCCTTCGAGGTTCTCGGCGAAGTACTGCACCATGTCGTTGCGCTCGGCCTCGCCGTGCACCAGGACGTCGAGGCCGATGTCCTCCTGCAGCGTCACCACCTGCGCGATCTCGTCGCGCAGGAAGCTCTCGTACTCGTCGGCGCTGAGCTCGCCGCGGCCGTGCCGCGCACGCGCGCGGCGGATGTCGCCGGTCTGCGGGAACGATCCGATCGTGGTCGTCGGCAGAACGGGGAGGGCGAGCTCGGCCTCTTGCGCGGCGACCCGATCGTCGTAGCTCCCGCGGGCGAAGTCGTCCGCGGCGAGCACCGACGCCCGCTCCCGCACCGCACCGTCGCGTACGCCCGGCGCATTGCGACGGTCGGCGAGGGCGTCGGATGCCTCGGCCAGAGCCTCCGCGATGGCGAGGCGGCCGTCGACCAGGCCTCGCGCGAGCGTCACCACCTGCCCGACCTTCTGGTCGGCGAACGCCAGCCACGTCGCGAGGCGCGGGTCGAGCGTCGTCTCGTCCTCGACGTCGTGCGGCACATGCTGCAGCGAGGTGGAGGTGCCCACGCTGATCTCCGACGCTCCGAGTGCGTGCAGCGCCTGCAGCCGCTCCCACGCGCCGTCGAGATCGCCTCGCCACACGTTGCGTCCGTCGACGACCCCGCCCACGAGCGTCTTGCGGTCCAGGCCGGGCACAGCCTCGGGCACCGCACCGCGGGTCAGATCGATGGCGACCGCCTCGATGGGAGCGGCCGCGAGCGCGGTCCACGCCTCGGTCGACAGCTGCGCGTAGCCGGCCGCGACGAGGATCGCGGGCCGGTCGCCACGCACACCCAGCGCCGCATATGCGCGGGCCGCGGCATCCGCCAGTGCGGCCGCGTCGGCCGGCAGACTCTCGCTGACGAGCGCAGGCTCGTCCAGCTGCACCCACTCAGCGCCCGAGGCCCGCAGACTCGCCAGCAGCTCCGCGTACACCGGCAGCAGGTCGTCGAGCCGGCTGAGTGGGTCGAAGCCCTGGGGCGCGGCATCCGTCGCCTTCGCGAGCGCGAGGAGCGTCACCGGGCCCACGATCACCGGGCGAACGGTGAATCCGTCAGCCTTCGCCTCTGCCACCTGGCGCGCGAAGCGGTCGCTCGAGAGGGTGAAGACCGTCTCGGGGCCGACCTCGGGCACGAGGTAGTGGTAGTTCGTGTCGAACCACTTGGTCATCTCGAGGGGGGCGTCCTCGCCCGCACCGCGCGCGGCCGTGAAGTACGCGTCGAGGCCGATGCCGCCGTCGGCATCGCGGAGCGCGGCGAACCGGTAGGGCAGCGCGCCGACCGTGACGGCCGCGTCGTGCACCTGGTCGTAGAACGAGAATGACTCCGGGATCGACGAGTCGTCGCGGCCGAGGCCGAGCTCGGCGAGGCGCTCGCGCGTCGCGCGGCGCAGTCCGGCCGCCGTCTGCTCGAGGGTCTCGGCGTCGGTCTCTCCGGACCAGTACGCCTCGACCGCGCGCTTCAGCTCGCGGCGGCGCCCGATCCGGGGATAGCCCAGGATCGTGCCGTGGGGGAAGGTGCTGCGGGGTTCGGTCATCGTGCTCTCTCTTTCGCTTCGTTCATCTCGGAGTGGGGTTTTCGGGGTCGCCGAAGAGACCATCGGGGCATCCGACGGATTGCGGCGTCCGGGTCAGTGGACGGCGTCGGGCATTCGCGTCGCCGAGGCGAGCACGCCGGCTTCACGCAGCACGTCGAGGACCGTGTCGTGGTTGTTGAACGCGTACAGGTGGATGCCGGGGGCACCGCCGTCGACGACCTCGCGGGCGAGACGAGCGGCATGGGCGATGCCGATGTCGCGCTGCCCCTCGACCGTGGGCTCGACGTCGAGCGCGATCGCGAGGTCGGCCGGAAGCGCCTCGCCGCTGAGCTCGAGCACGCGCCGCAGCCGGGTGCTCGAGGTGATCGGCATGATGCCGGGCAGGATCGGGATGCTGACGCCGGCGTCGCGCGAACGCGCCACGAACGCGAGGTAGTCGTCGGCGTGGAAGAACAGCTGAGTGATCGCGAGGGTGGCGCCCGCCGCCTGCTTCGCGAGGAGCGCGTCGATGTCCTCGAACGCGTGCCGGGAGCGGGGGTGACCGTTGGGGAACGCGGCGACCGCGATGTCGACCCGGGGCCGCTTCTCGACCCGCACCGCACCGGGCACGCCCGAGATGGGCGCCTCGGTGTACGGCTCGCGCTCCGCCTGCACCCGGTCGATCAGCTGCACGAGCTCGCCGGCGCTGCGGAGGTCGCCCAGGAACACGTCGTCCTCGGATGCCCCCGCCGGCGGGTCGCCGCGCAGGGCGAGGAAGCTCGTGATGCCGGCATCCAGGAACTCCCGGATCAGCGTGTTGGCGCCCGCGTAGGTGTTTCCCACGCACGTCAGGTGGGCGAGCGGCTCGACGTGGGTCTCGCGGAGGATGTGGGTCAGGAGCTCCAGGGACCGACCGCCGGTGGATCCGCCCGCGCCGTACGTGACGGAGATGAACCTGGGGTCCACCGACGCCAGATGGCGGATGGTCTCATGCAGCGCGGCGACACCGGCCTCGGATCGGGGCGGGTACACCTCGAACGAGATCGGCACGGGAGGAGTGCTCAGGTCGATGGACATGGGCCTGCTTCTCAGGATCGGAATCGGGCTCAGCCGAACGGGAGGACCCGGGCGGCCGCGGCACCTCGCCTCCGCCGCGCTGTTCAGGACATGCGAGGCAGAAGGGGTGTCATCGCGGGCGGGTGCCGGGCTCGGCTGTCGCTCCTGCCCGGCAACCCCGAGGTTCGGGGGGCGTCCTCGCGGACGACCGGGCGTCGATGCGTCCACGGTAGCGGAGCAAGTCCGTGCGGAACCGCCTGTGACGTACTGTTTCGATCGCATCGCGCACACGTTGGTCGTAGCGTGGGGGGCGTGACGACCCGCGATGTTCTTCCCTATGGCAGCTGGCCATCCCCCATCTCCGCCGCGCAGGTGTCGGCTGGGTCGTCGCGCATCGAAGGCGCCCGCTTCGTCGGCGCCGGTGAGGTGCTGGCCGGGGAGACCGGCGGCGCGGCGGCCCGGGTGCGGCGGGGCGACGTGTGGAGCGGCGACGTGTGGTGGGGCGAGTCGGTGCCCGAGGAGGGCGGCCGTTCCGCCGTGCGCCGGCGGGAGGCATCCGGAGCCGTCGTGGATGTCCTTCCCGCCCCGTGGAGTGCGCGGTCGCGGGTGCACGAGTACGGTGGCGGATCCTGGACCGCCGACGACGATGGTGTGCTGCTCTTCGTGGAGAAGGCCGACCAGCGCATCTGGAGTCTCGCCCCGGGTGAGGAGCCGCGCCCGCTCACGCCCGACGCCGGCGATGTCCGCTACGGCGGGCTGACGCTGCAGCACGGCCGCCTGCTGGCCGTGCGCGAAGACCACACGGCGGGAGGCGCGCCGGTGCGCGACATCGTCGACGTTCCGCTCGACGGCTCGGCAGCAGAGCATCCCTCACGACTGACCTCGCTGGCCGGCGGCAGCGACTTCGTCGCCCATCCCGCGCTCTCGCCCGACGGCACCCGCTTGGCGTGGATCGCCTGGGATCATCCGCACATGGCATGGGACCGCGCCGAGCTTCGGATCGGCCGGCTCGAGGACGGCGAGGTCGTGGAATGGACCACCGTGGCCGGCGGCGAGTCGTCCGACGGCGATTTCCATTCCCCGTTGCAGCCGGTGTGGGTCGGCGACGACGACCTGCTCTACGCCGACGACCCGACCGGGAGATGGAACCTCTGGCACCTGCGCCTCACGGCCGATCTGCACCACGAGCCGTTCGCCCCCGCCGACGCCGACACCGGCGGCCCGCTGTGGGTGCTCGGCACCCGCTGGTTCGTCGCGCTGCACGACGGGCGTGTCGTCGCCGCCCGCACAAATGGCGCCGACCACCTCGTGGTGATCGCACCCAGCGGGTCCACGCGCATCCTGCCGCTCGACGCCGTCACGCGGCTCTCGATCGAGGACGCCCGCGGACAGCGCGTGCTGGTCTCCGGCGCGGGCTCCGGCGGCGCCGGACTGTGGGAGCTGGACGTCGACGACGCGGCCGCGACGCGGCTGATAGCCGGCGGCAGCTCACCCTGGGGCGCGAGCTGGATGCCGCAGCCCCGCGCGGTCACCATGCCCGGGCCGCACGGCCCGGTGCACGCCTTCGACTACCCGCCCACGAACCCCGACGTGGTGGGACCTGAGGATGAGCTGCCCCCCTACGTCGTGTTCGTCCACGGCGGGCCGACCGACCATGTCGGCGGCGCGGCATCCGGAAAGATCGCCTATCTGACGAGTCGTGGCATCGGCGTGCTCGACGTCAACTACGGCGGGTCGAGCGGGTACGGCCGCGCCTACCGCGAGCGTCTGCGCGGGCAGTGGGGCGTCGTGGACGTCGACGACGTCGTGGCCGCGGCGCAGGGGCTCGCCGCATCGGGTGCGGCCGACGCCCGTCGGCTCGCGATCGCCGGCGGCTCGGCCGGCGGCTGGACGGTGCTGTGCGCACTCGCGAACTCCGACGTCTTCGCCGCGGGCATCAGTCGCTACGGCGTCGCGGATCTCCGGCGTCTCGCCGCAGACACCCACGACTTCGAGGCCCGCTACCTCGACGGCATGGTGGGGCCGCTCCCGTCCGCCGAGGCGCTGTACGTCGAGCGGTCGCCGCTGACGCACCTCGACCGGATGCGGACGCCGCTGCTGATCGAGCAGGGCCTCGAGGACCTGGTCGTGCCGCCCTCGCAGTCGGAGGCGGTGCGCGACGCCCTCGCGAAGAACGGCGTCGCCCACGCATATCTGGCCTTCGAGGGCGAAGGACACGGGTTCCGCGGCGCCGACACCCTCGTGCGCACGATGGAGGCCGAGCTCGCGTTCCTCGGCCAAGTGCTCGGCTTCGAGACGCCGGGGGTGCCGCCGCTCGAGCTGGAGTGAGACGTCCGCCGCGCTCCGGCGTGTCGTCGCCGGGCGCTGTCGGAGCCTCGCTCCCTCGTCGACCGGACTCCGAGTCCGGTCGACGAGCGAGCGAGGAACGCGCAAGACGGAACGCCCTCGCCCTCGCGTCCCCGGTCGTTGAGCGAGCGAGGAACGAGCGAGACGAAACGCCCTCGCCCTCGCGTCCCGGTCGTTGAGCGAGCGAGGAACGAGCGAGACGAAACGCCCTGCACCGACGGGGAACGCCGGCTCTAGACCTCGAAAGGCGCGAGGCGCGCGGCGAGATGCTGCCCCACGCGGGCGTGCACCGCCGTGCCGCCCTCCTCGTGCTCCTGCGAGAGGATCATGCCCTGCTCGTGGATGGCCGACACGAGATCGCCCCGGTCGTACGGCACGAGAGCGCGCACTTCCACCGCCGGCAGCGGCAGCGCCTCCTCGATCGCGGTCCTCAGCTCGTCGATGCCCTCGCCGGTGCGCGACGACGCGAAGATCGCCTTCGGCTCGAGACCGCGCAGCAGCAGACGAGTGTCGTCGTCGACGAGATCGGCCTTGTTGAACACGATCAGCTCGGGGACGTCGCGCGCTCCGACGTCGCCGATCACATCGCGAACCGTCGCGAGCTGGGCGGCGGGATCCGGGTGCGACCCGTCGACGACGTGGACGATGACGTCGGCGTCGCCGACCTCCTCGAGCGTCGAGCGGAATGCCTCGACCAGCTGGTGAGGGAGATTTCGCACGAACCCGACGGTGTCGGTGAGCGTGTAGACGCGGCCGTCGCTCGTCTCGCTCCGCCGGACGGTGGCATCCAGCGTCGCGAACAGCGCGTTCTCCACCAGCACGCCGGCGCTCGTCAGCCGGTTCAGCAGCGACGACTTGCCGGCGTTCGTGTACCCGGCGATCGCGACCGACGGGATGGTGTTCCGCTTGCGCTCGGCGCGCTTGGCGTCGCGAGCGGGGGTGAACTCGCGGATCTGCCGCCGCAGCATCGCCATCCGCGTGCGGATGCGGCGACGGTCGAGCTCGATCTTCGTCTCACCGGGTCCGCGCGAGCCCATGCCCGCACCGCCCGCACCCACCTGGCCACCGGCCTGGCGGCTCATCGAGTCACCCCAGCCGCGCAGGCGCGGGAGCAGGTACTCGAGCTGGGCGAGTTCGACCTGCGCCTTGCCCTCCCGGCTCTTGGCGTGCTGGCTGAAGATGTCGAGGATCACCGTGGTGCGATCGATCACCTTGACCTTGACGACGTCCTCGAGCGCGCGTCGCTGGCTGGGCGCGAGCTCGGTGTCGGCGATCACGGTGTCCGCGCCCACCGCGGCGACGATGTCGCGCAGCTCCTCGGCCTTGCCGCGGCCGACGTAGGTCGCGGGGTCCGGGTGCGGACGCCGCTGCAGCACGCCGTCGAGCACGACGGCGCCGGCGGTCTCGGCGAGCGCCGAGAGCTCGCGCAGCGAGTTCTCGGCATCCTCCGTCTCGCCCTGCGCGTGAACGCCGACCAGCACGACGTTCTCGAGTCGCAGCTGCCGGTACTCGACCTCTGTGACGTCTTCGAGCTCGGTGGACAGGCCAGGAACGCGCCGCAGCGCCGCGCGCTCCTCGCGGTCCCACTGCTCGCCGTCGCTGTCTGCGCGCCCGATCGTGGCCTCGTCTTGGAGCGCCTGGGCTGCTCCGAAGACGTGCACCCCCGAGCGCGCTTCGGCGCGCGCCAGCACGCGATCCACCGGGTCGACCGGCGTCTCGTCGGTGCTCTGGGGTGTCGTCGTATCCGTCATGTGTTCCTTTCGGGATGCCGTTTTCCGGCGCTCATCGGCCGGTTCGCGGCATCCGTGAATTCTACGCTCCCCTCCCGGGGAGCACCTCCGCTAGGCTCGTCAGCCATGGGGAGCGACCACTACTTCAGTGCGACGCCCGCCAGCCCCGAGAACCTGCGCCGCATCCGCGTCTCGCTCGCCGGACGCGATCTCGAAGTCACGACCGCCGGAGGCGTCTTCAGCCCCGACCACGTGGACGCGGGAACCGCGGTGCTGCTGTCGAACACTCCCCCGCCACCGGCCGGCGGGAACTTCCTCGACCTCGGCTGCGGGTGGGGACCGATCGCACTCAGCCTGGCACTCGACGCCCCGCACGCGACCGTGTGGGCCGTCGACGTGAACGAGCGAGCGCTGGACCTCGTGCGGCGAAATGCGGCCGACCTCGGGCTCGACAATGTCAACGCCGCGCTGCCCGACGATGTTCCCGACGACATCGTGTTCCGCACGATCCGCTCGAATCCGCCCATCCGCGTCGGCAAGAACGAACTGCACGGCCTGCTCGAGCGGTGGATTCCCCGCCTGGACGAGCAGGCGGACGCCTGGCTCGTCGTGCAGCGCAATCTCGGCTCGGACTCCCTGCAGCGATGGCTCGCATCGACGCTCGATCGCCGCTTCAGCGTCTACCGTGCCGCCACCGCCCGCGGCTTCCGCGTGCTGAAGGTCCGGCGCCACGGCTCGCCCCAGAGCGAGCCCATCTCACTGCCGGAGATCTGAGAGCCGTCAGGCCAGCGTGACTTCGCCGGTGTAGACCAGGGTCGCGGGCCCGGAGAGCAGCACGTGCCGCTCGCCTGCGACCTCCGGCATCCGCACGCCGAGGGTGCCGCCGGGAACGTCCACGACCCAGTGGTCGGGGGCCGCGGGGCCTGCCCAGTGCCTCACCGCAAGAGCCGCGGCCGCGACGCCCGTGCCGCAGCTGAGCGTCTCGCCGACCCCGCGCTCGAACACGCGCATGCGGATCGATCCGACCCCCTCGTGCACGAGCGGGTCGCTGGGCACCACGAACTCGATGTTGGCGCCGTGCGGGGGCTCGGGATGCAGCTGCGGCTGTGCCGCAAGGTCGAGGCCCTCGAGCTCGGCATCGTCGGGGAGCGCCACGACGACGTGCGGGTTGCCGACGTCGATCCCGATGCCCGGACGGGGAGCGCCGCCCGCACGGGTGCGCACCAGCACTCCCGAGTCGTCGATGGCGAACCCGCCGAGGTCGACCTCGAAACCCTTCTCGCCGAGTGCGCCGTCGCTGCGGGTGACGGTCTTGACGCCCGCCCGGGTGCCGATGGCGAGCGGCGCCGCGTCGA
Organism: Microbacterium sp. B35-04; assembly: GCF_010634885.1. Classification (NCBI taxonomy): domain Bacteria; kingdom Bacillati; phylum Actinomycetota; class Actinomycetes; order Micrococcales; family Microbacteriaceae; genus Microbacterium; species Microbacterium sp. B35-04. Next base: position 41,689 of record NZ_MWLP01000052.1, read on the forward strand.
CATCGGCCCAGCCGACGTCCACGAGGTAGCGCACGAAGACCCGGATGCCGTTGCCGCACATCTCGGCCTTCGAGCCGTCGGCGTTGCGATAGTCCATGAACCACTCGGCGCCGAAGCCCACCGCTTCGGCCCCCTCGGCGATCGCGCTGGCGCGCACCACCCGCAGGATGCCGTCGCCGCCGATGCCGAAGCGCCGGTCGCACAGCACCGCGACCTGGTCGTCGGTGAGATCGAGCGCGCCCTCGGGGTCGGGGACGATCACGAAGTCGTTGCCCGTGCCGTGGCCCTTGGTGAACGCGATCGTCTGCGGCATCGTCACAGTCTACGGTCGCCGGCGCACCCTCCTCCCCGGCGCCGGAGGTGGTCGCTGTCACATACGGCAGCCCCGCGGTGTCTTGTGGATAGGACCATCACGAGGAGACGGCATGCGAAGGATCGCGAGCGAGACAGAGAGGGCGGGCGACGAGGACCACCGCCGTCGATCCGTGACGGACCGGGCCGCCGAGAGCGTCGGGAGGATCGCGGTATTCGGTCACCGCATCGACGAGACATGGGCGGAACTGCGGCGGCGCCGCGTGCCCACTCACTGGACGAACCTGTTCGGCATCGTCACCCTGGCGTCCCTCGTCGTCGTGACGGTGACCGGCATCCTGCTGATGTTCTTCTACACACCCTCGAGTGAGGGCACGGTCTACGCCGGGTCGTATGCGCCGCTGCACGGCGCCACGGTGTCGGAGGCGTTCGCCTCGACGATGCACGTGACGTTCGACGTGCCCGGCGGCGTGGTGCTGCGCCAGGCGCATCACTGGGCCGCGCTGCTCCTGCCCGCAGCCATCACCGTGCAGCTGGTGACGACCTTCTTCACCGGGGCCTTCCGACGGCCGCGACGCGCCATGTGGGTGCTGCTGCTCCTCGCCTTGATCGCCGCCCTCGCGAGCGGATGGAGCGGCTACGCGCTGCCCGACGACATGCTCTCCGGCACCGGCCTGCGCATCGTCGAAGGCATTCTCCTCGGCATCCCCGTCATCGGCACGTGGCTCGCGTCGGCGCTCTTCGGCGGGCCTTTCCCCGGTCGCATCATCGAGAACCTGTACCCGTTGCACATCGTGGTGTTCCCCGGCGCGCTCCTCGTGCTCGTGGCGCTGCGAGCCCTCAGGGCGTGGCGGCAGGGCCCGCCGCAGTTCCCCGGGCGAGGCCGTACGCCGGAGAACGTCGTCGGCGTCACACTCATCCCGACGGCCGCCGCGCGCGCGGGCGGGCTGTTCCTCGTCGTCACCGGCCTGCTGCTGCTCATCTCGGCGACGGTCACGGTGAGCCCCATCTGGCTCTATGGCCCGGCCGACCCGGGCAACGCCGGGGCGGGGAGCCAGCCCGACTGGTACACCGGGTTCCTCGACGGAGCCCTGCGGCTCGTGCCGCCCGGCTGGGAGGTCGTGTGGCTGGGGCGCACGTGGACGCTGGCGATCCTCGCGCCACTGGCCGTCGTCGGCGTCTTCTTCGCCGTCGTCGGCGCCTACCCGTTCCTCGAGGAGTGGGTCACAGGCGACCGCGGCGACCGCCATCTCCTCGACCGGCCGCGCCACGCCCCGACGCGCACCGGCCTCGGCGTCGCCGGCCTGGTGTTAGTGAGCGTGCTCTGGGCCGCGGGCGGCGCCGACGTCATCGCCACGGCGTTCTCGGTGAGCATCGAGCACGTGATCTCGGCACTCCAAGTGGCACTCGTCGTCGGGCCGTTCCTGGCCTTCACGGTGGCTCGCCGCATCTGCTTCGGCCTGCAGCGGAAGGACGCCGGCCTGCTCCACCACGGCTATGAGACGGGGCGGATCGTCCGCCTTCCCGGCGGGGAGTATGTCGAGATCCATCAGCCGCTCGACGAGACCGAGCGGGCTCGCCTCGCCATGCCCGACGGCGCGCCGCAGGCGGATCGCCGGCCGGTCGGCAGCGCAGTCGGCTCGTTGACACACCGGCTGCGCCGGGGTCTTCGCAGCTACTACGAGGGAGGCCCCATCGAAGAGCCCGCCGACCATGAGCCAGGTGACAGCACGCCGGCGGTCGACGCGCCGGTCAGTCGGCGATGAGGCGCTTGCCCGTCGACCAGGTCTCGAAGGGCTCGTAGCCCAGCTCGCGATAGAAGCCCTGCGCGGCGTTGTTGTCGGGGCGCACCATGAGCTGCACCTTCGGACACCCCATCGCGAGCAGACGCTCCTCGGCCGCCTCGACCAGCAGCCTGCCGATCCCCTGCCCGCGCCGGTCGGGGGCGCTCGCCAGGTAGTAGAGCCAGCCGCGGTGTCCGTCGTACCCCGCCATGACTGAACCCACGATGGTGCGGCCGTCGACCGCGACAAGGAACAGCTCCGGCTGCACCGAGAGCTTGCGGCTGATGTCCTGGTACGGGTTGTTCCACGGGCGGGTGAGCCCCGTCGCCTGCCACAATGACACGACGGCTTCGGTGTCGGCCAGGATGAAGGACCGGATCGCGATGCTCATGCCGACGAGTCTGCCAGGACCGCGGCATCCACGCCGGATTCCACCCAGCGCAGCGCGTCGTAGCGCCGGAACCACGACACCTGGCGGCGGGCGTACCGGCGTGTGAGCGCCTGGGTCTCGGCGATCGCCTCACCTTCGGTCATCTCGCCCGACAGCTGGGCGAGGGCCTGCGCGTAGCCGATCGCCCGGCGTGCGGTGACGCCGCGCTCGAGCCCCTCGTCGCGCAGCGCGCGCACCTCGTCGAGGATCCCGTCGCGCCACATCCCCTCGACGCGGATGTCGAGCCGGACGACGAGCTTGTCCCGGGGCACGGCAACTCCGAAGATGCGTGTGGCGTCGTGCCAGAGCACGGGCTCGGACGGAAGCACCGCGCCGTGCGTGCGCTCCCCGAGCTCGAGCACCTCGAGGGCCCGCACCACGCGGCGGCCGTTCCGGGGGTCGACCTTGGCCGCCGTGGCCGGGTCGATCTCGCGCAACCGGGCGTAGAGGGCACCGGGACCGTGCGCATCCAGCTCCGCCTCGAGCCGGGCGCGCAGAAGCTCGTCGCGGGGCGGGAAGCGGAAGTCGAAGAGCACGCTCGACACGTACAGGCCCGACCCGCCCACCAGTACGGCGTCGGCGCCGCGGCCGTGGATCTCGCGGATCGCGGTGCGCGCGGCATCCTGATACCAGGCGACCGCCGCGTCGTCGGTGACCTCGAGCACGTCGAAGAGGTGGTGCGGGATGCCGCGCCGCTCGCTTTCGGGAAGCTTGGCGGTGCCGATGTCCATGCCGCGGTAGAGCTGCATGGCGTCGGCATTGACGATCTCAGCCGGCCGCCCGCGCGCCTCGAGAGCCGCGGCGAGGTCGAGCGACAGAGCGGTCTTGCCGGTACCCGTGGCGCCGACGACGGCCCACACCTGCGGCCGCGCGGCCGCGGCGTCGTCCGCCGGAGGCCGGGGGCTCACCGTCGGACTCAGACGCCGAGGCGGAGCGTCGGCAGTCCGAGCGACACGGCGCGCGGTGCGCCTGACTCCCCCGCCGGCGCCGGCACGGCGCACGACTCGGCCTGCGCACGGTCCCAGGCGTCGCCCGACCGCGTCCGGCGGATGCGCAGCGGCGCGCCCTCGGGCGCGTCGGCGAGGAGATGGAACGGCGCGGCATGCGTCACCACCACCGACACGACGTCGCCGGGGCGAGGGACCTCGGAGCCCGCGGGCACCTCGAAGTGCACGAGACGGTTGTCTTCGGCCCGGCCGGTGAGCCGGTGCGTCTCTGCGTCCTTCTTGCCCTCGGCCGAGGAGACGAGCACCTGGAGCTCGCGGCCGAGCTGCTTCTCGTTCTCTTCCAGCGAGATGCGCTCCTGCAGGGCGATCAGGCGCTCGTAGCGCTCCTGCACGACCTCCTTCGGCACCTGGTCGGGCATCGTGGCCGCCGGTGTGCCCTCGCGGATCGAGTACTGGAAGGTGAACGCACTCGCGAAGCGCGCCTGCTCCACCACCCGCATGGTGTCTTCGAAGTCCTCGTCGGTCTCGCCGGGGAACCCGACGATGATGTCGGTCGTGATCGCCGCGTCGGGCATCTTGGCCCGCACCCGATCGAGGATGCCGAGGAACCGCTCGCTGCGGTACGACCGGCGCATCGCCTTGAGGATGCGGTCGCTGCCGGACTGCAGCGGCATGTGGAGCTGCGGCATGACGGCAGGCGTCTCGGCCATCGCGTCGATGACGTCGTCGGTGAAGGCCGCCGGGTGCGGGCTGGTGAAGCGGATGCGCTCCAGTCCCTCGATCGCGCCCGCCGCGCGCAGCAGCTTGCCGAACGCCTGGCGGTCGCCGAACTCGACGCCGTACGAGTTGACGTTCTGGCCGAGGAGGGTGACCTCCATGGCGCCGTCGTCGACAAGGAGGCGGATCTCGTTGAGGATGTCGCCGGGGCGACGGTCCTTCTCTTTGCCGCGCAGGCTCGGCACGATGCAGAACGTGCACGTGTTGTTGCAGCCGACCGAGATCGACACCCAGCCGCTGTAGATGCTGTCGCGCTTGGTGGGAAGGGTCGAGGGGAAGATCTCGAGCGATTCGAGGATCTCGAGCTCCGCCTCGCCGTTGTGGCGTGCACGCTCGAGCAGGCTCGGCAGAGATCCCATGTTGTGGGTGCCGAAGACGACATCGACCCAGGGCGCCTTCTGCTGCACCGTGTCCTTGTCCATCTGCGCCAGGCATCCGCCGACGGCGATCTGCATGCCGTCGTGCTTGTCCTTGCGGGACTTGAGGTGGCCCAGTGTGCCATACAGCTTGCCGGCGGCGTTGTCGCGGACGGCGCACGTGTTGATGACGACGACGTCAGCCTCTTCGCCCGCCTCAGCCCGGACGTAGCCGGCGCTCTCGAGCGAACCGGAGAGGCGCTCGGAGTCGTGCACGTTCATCTGGCAGCCGAACGTGCGCACCTCGTAGGTGCGGGCGCGGCCGTCGACGTCGTTCGCGGCCGGCGACGGCGCGATGAGAGTCGGAGTAGCAGAAGGCGAAGACATGATCCCGCCATTCTACGAGCCGTGCGCCAGGACAGAGACTGCGGACGGATGCCGCGCCCGGCGCGTCAGCGGATGCCGAGCGTCACCGCGTCGCTGCGAGGCAGCGGCTACCCCGCCTGACGGTGACCGTGTCGGACGGCACCCGCTCAGCTCTCTTCGAACCTCACCCGGCCGGCGGGACGCATCGCCTCTTCGAGAGCCGTCCGCGCGGCGTTCAGCGCCATGGAGCCGCCGTATCCCCGCCGTGCGAGCTGCCCCGCCAGTCGGCGAAGCGCGACATCACGTTCCAGTCCACGCAGGGAGCCGGCTTTCGACCGCGCGAACTCGAGGGCGCGTTCGGCATCGTCATCGGGAAGCTCCGCGAGCGCCGCGTCGGCCACGTCACGAGGCACGCCGCGCTTGGCGAGGCTCTGCGCGATGACCTGGCGCCCCTGTCCCTTGCGATCGACGCCGGAGTGCACGACCTGCTCGGCCAGACGCATGTCGTCGAGATAGCCGCGCTCGAGAAAGGCGTCGAGGATGGCAGCCACGGCGTCCGCATCGAGGTCGTACTGGCCGAGGTAGGTCTTGGCCTCCGACACGGAGAGCTGGCGCCCGCGAAGCTTCTTCACGAGACCGCGCTCAGCGGTCGCCGCCGCGTCGGCATCGTCACCGGCGCCGGCGCCGGCGCCGGCAGGCTTGCGTGGGCGGCCGCGTCCGCCCGAGCTCGCTCGGTCGATACGCGCGGCGGCCAGATCGATCGGCGCGGCGCTCTCGGACGTCGGTGTGACATCCGGGGGCAGCGGCGTCACGTCCTCGGGAATGGGATCTGTCCAGGTCTGAGCTGCCGAGCGGGGAGAGGTCGGGGCGTCGAGGCTCGTCTGGAGGCGATCCTCGAGCGCCCGCTGAACCTCGGCGGCGGTCGTCGGGTATGACCGCGCTCCCCCGCCGCCGAAGAGCGGCGTCACGGGGGCGAGTCCGTCGTCGGTCCCGACGTCGGACTCGTCCCCGCTGTCGACGAATCGAACCATCACGCCGGGCGGCGCGCGGCCAGCTCGTCTTCGACCGAGCCCTCGACGGCGCCCTTGGGGACGCCGATGCCGAGCTTCGTCTTGATCTTCGACTCGATCTCGGTCGCGACGTCCTCGTTCTTGATGAGGAAGTTGCGCGCGTTCTCTTTGCCCTGGCCGAGCTGCTCGCCTTCGTAGGTGTACCAGGCACCGGACTTCTTGACGATGGCGTGCTCCACGCCGAAGTCGATGAGGCTGCCCTCGCGCGAGATGCCGACGCCGTACAGGATGTCGAATTCCGCCTGCTTGAACGGCGGCGCCATCTTGTTCTTGACCACCTTGACGCGCGTGCGGTTTCCGACGGCCTCGGTGCCGTCCTTGAGGGTCTCGATGCGACGGATGTCGAGACGCACCGATGCGTAGAACTTCAGGGCCTTGCCGCCCGCGGTGGTCTCAGGCGAGCCGAAGAACACGCCGATCTTCTCGCGCAGCTGGTTGATGAAGATCATCGTGGTGTTGGTCTGGTTGAGGCCACCCGTGAGCTTGCGGAGCGCCTGCGACATGAGGCGCGCCTGCAGACCCACGTGCGAGTCGCCCATCTCGCCCTCGATCTCGGCCTTGGGCACGAGCGCCGCAACCGAGTCGATCACGATGAGGTCGATGGCGCCGGAACGCACCAGCATGTCGGCGATCTCGAGCGCCTGCTCACCGGTGTCGGGCTGCGACACGAGCAGCGCGTCGATGTCGACGCCCAGCTTCTGCGCGTAGTCGGGGTCGAGAGCGTGCTCCGCGTCGATGAACGCGGCGATGCCGCCGGCACGCTGCGCGTTGGCGATCGCGTGGAGCGTGAGCGTCGTCTTACCCGACGACTCCGGACCATAGATCTCGATGATGCGGCCGCGCGGGAGTCCGCCGATGCCGAGGGCGACATCGAGGGCGATCGAGCCGGTGGGCACGACCTCTACGGGGGCGCGCTCGTCGCTGCCGAGGCGCATCACCGAGCCCTTTCCGAACTGCCGGTCGATCTGGGCGAGGGCTGATTCCAGGGCCTTCTCGCGGTCAACGGGTGATGGCATGACGTGCTCCTCTATGCTCGCGTTCCGTCGCCTGTAGGCTGTCGCGCTCCGGCCCGGTGGGACGAATGCTGCGACAAGGCGTGAGGTGTCGTTCGACGCTGTTCACGTTAGGGAGGGGCTCCGACATCCGTCTTCGCTCCTCCCGCGTCCGTGGAAAACGCGCTCTCGACACCTGCTGTGCAGGAGCCTACGCCGTTCTCGAACACTTCTTCGATGACACGCCGCGCGAAATCGCACGGAACGACGACCGCGGCGGGACGGAGAACGCGCAGAAGCGCTCAGCGACGACGCGGTTCGAGTCGTCCGACGCCGTAGCGGCGCTCGGCCGGGACGTCGAGCTCGTCGCAGAGGGCGAGCCACACCTCGCGCGGCTCGACACCGGCGGCGATCGCCTCCGCGGCGGTGCGGCCTCCGACCTGCGACAGGAACAGATCCGTCACCACGGCGTTCGCACGCGCGCCGAATTCGTCCGCGACAGCGCGGTCGAACTCACTGCGACGCATGGTGATCGGCGGTTCCTGGCTGCGTGAGGGCGGAACCGGGTCAGCGCAGCGAGAGCTCGGCGTCGACCGAGGCCACGAGGTCGTCGGGAACCACGTCCGGGAAGGTCTGGATTCCCTCGAGCACCGAGATGCGGTCGCCCACTTCGCGCATGATCGTCGAAATGGGGACGTCGAGCGCTTCGGCCACGGAGGCGAGGATCTCGCTCGAGGCCTCCTTCTGGCCGCGCTCGACCTCGCTCAGGTAGCCGAGTGCGACGCTCGCGCGTCCCGCGACCTGGCGGAGGGTGCGTCCCTTCTGCTGGCGGAAATCACGAAGCACTTCACCGATCTCTTGACGTACCAGGATCATCAGGGCCCCTCCTCACTTCTGATTCCACCGTCTTCCGGGTGCCCAACAGTACAGCACCGGATGATGCCAATCTAATCCCGACAACTGGGCAATGGGTGGGAATCACCGAATGTAACCGAGACGAAACACCGTCTGTTCCCGACCCGAACGACCATGGACCTCGGATGCCTCACAGCACGGTGAGCGCCAGCTCCAGCACGCGCCGCACGGTCTGCGTGCGGATCTCGTCGCGCGATCCCGCGAGGGCGAGCGAAGAGACGACCACCGTTTCGGGCGTCGCGACGGCGATGTGGACCGTGCCGACCGGCATGTCGTCCTGCGGGTCGGGGCCCGCGACTCCGGTCGTCGCGAGGCCGACGTCCGCGCGCAGGGCGCCTCGCACGCCCTGCGCCATCTGCACCGCGACGTCGGGATCGACCGGGCCTCGTGCCGCGAGGAGCTCGGCATCGACGCCCAGACGGCTCGCCTTCACGTCGGTCGCGTACGCGACGATTCCTCCGCGCACGTGCGCGGAGGCGCCCGGCACGTCGACGAGTGCAGCCGTGACACGACCGCCGGTGAGCGACTCGGCCGCGGCGATCGACCAGTCACGTGCGTCAAGGCGCCGCAGCACCGCGACGGCGTCGGGGCGAGGCGGCGCCTCGTGGACCTCGTGCTCGTCCGCCGAGCGGGGCGACGAGGCACCCGTCACGCGCTCCTCCGCTTGGCGCGCGCGGCACGCAGTTCGGTGACGATGTAGTCGATGCCGCTCGCGATGGTGAGGATCACGGCGATCGCCATGAGCACACCGTTCACCCAGAAGATCCATTCACCGACGAGCGTCCACAGCGGCAGGAGCGCGAGCGACAGCGCGACGCCCTGGGCGAGCGTCTTGAGCTTGCCCATCCACGCCGCGGCGAGCACGTGATCGCTCACCACCATGAACCGGTACACCGTGATGCCGATCTCGCGGATGAGGACGACGATGGTGATCCACCAGGGCAGCTCGCCGAGGATCGACAGGCCGACGAACGCGAAGCCGGTGAGGACCTTGTCGGCGATGGGGTCGAGCAGCTTGCCCAGATCGGTGACGATGTCATGCCGGCGGGCGAGATAGCCGTCGATCCCGTCGGTCGCGATCGCCACGATGAACAGCGCCGCCGCCCACCAGCGCAGCGCGCCGTCCGCTCCCCCGTCGGCGAGGAGAAGCCACAGGAAGACCGGCGCGCACAGGATGCGCACGATCGTGATCGCGTTGGGCAGCTGCCGAGGGATCGCCATGGCCCGAGCCTATCGGCGCGCAGCGGACCGACTGGGCTCGACAGTTGCACAGGCCGTCAATCGCGGCCGGTGAGACCCCATGCGTCTTCCGACCCGTCGTCGTCGCTCTCGACCACGGGATAGCCGTCGTACTGCGAGGCCACGGCATCCGTCCCATAGGGGTCGGCTGCCGCCGCAGCCGCCGCTGCCGCAGGCGCCGCCGCCGGCACGTCGTCGCCGCGCATGCGCGCGAGCACCGACGGCAGCTGCTCGACCGTCACCAGCACGTCGCGGGCCTTGGAACCCTCCGACGGGCCGACGACCTCGCGCGACTCGAGGAGGTCCATGAGACGCCCCGCCTTGGCGAAGCCGACACGCAGCTTGCGCTGCAGCATCGAGGTCGAGCCGAACTGACTCGAGACCACGAGCTCGGCCGCGGCCAGCAGCAGCTCGAGATCGTCGCCGATGTCGGCGTCGATCTCCTTCTTCTCGGCCACGGCGGCCACGTCGGCGCGGTACTCGGGACGCGCCTGGTTCGTCACGTGCTTGACGACGGACTCGATCTCCTTCTCGCTGACCCACGCGCCCTGCACGCGGATCGCCTTCGAGGCGCCCATCGGCAGGAACAGGCCGTCGCCCTGGCCGATCAGGCGGTCGGCGCCGGGCTGGTCGAGGATGACCCGGGAGTCGGTGACGCTCGTCACCGCGAACGCGAGCCGCGACGGCACGTTGGCCTTGATGAGGCCGGTGACGACGTCGACCGACGGACGCTGCGTCGCGAGGACGAGATGGATGCCGCTGGCCCGCGCGAGCTGCGTGATGCGGACGATCGAGTCCTCGACGTCGCGCGGCGCGACCATCATCAGGTCGGCGAGCTCGTCGACGACGACGAGCAGGTAGGGGTACGGCTTCAGGACGCGCTCGCTGCCCGGCGGGAGGGTGATCTCGCCCGCCACGACGGCCTTGTTGAAGTCGTCGATGTGGCGGAAGCCGAAGGACGCGAGATCGTCGTACCTCATGTCCATCTCTTTCACGACCCACTGCAGAGCCTCGGCGGCCTTCTTGGGGTTGGTGATGATGGGGGTGATGAGGTGCGGGACGCCCGCGTACGACGTCAGCTCGACCCGCTTGGGGTCGATCAGCACCATGCGCACATCGGCGGGCTTGGCGCGCATCAGGAGGCTCGTGATCATCGAGTTGACGAAGCTCGACTTGCCGGAGCCGGTCGAGCCCGCGACCAGCAGGTGGGGCATCTTGGCCAGGTTCGCGACCACGTAGCCGCCGCCCACGTCCTTGCCCACGCCGATCGTCATCGGGTGCGTCTGATTCGCGGCGGTGGTCGAGCGCAGCACGTCGCCGAGCGTCACGATCTCACGGTCGATGTTCGGGATCTCGACGCCGATGGCGCTCTTGCCCGGGATCGGGGCGAGGATGCGCACCTCGTTCGACGCGACCGCGTACGCGATGTTGTTGGTGAGCGCGGTGATTCGCTCGACCTTGACGCCGGGGCCGAGCGAGATCTCGTACTGCGTCACGGTCGGGCCGCGCGAGAAGCCCGTCACCCGCGCGTCGACGGAGAACTGATCGAGCACACTCGTGATCGCCCGCACCGTGTCGTCGTTCGCCTGCGAGCGTGCGACGTGAGGCGAGCCGGCGGCCAGGGAGTTGACCGACGGCAGCCGATACGGGGCCGCCGGCGAGTCGACCGCGGCGACGGAGCCGATGCCGTCGAGGCCCGGGAGGGTGCCGTCGTCCTCGATGATCTGGGCATCGTCCCGCAGCGACGTGCGCGACGAGGAGGCCGCTTTGGCGGCCGACAGCACCGCAGGATCGATGACCTCGGTGAGCGCGTCGGTCGCCGGGGCGGGCGGCGGCGTGACGGGCGGCACGATGGCCTGTTCGAACCCGCCCTGGGCCGCGCCCGCCGGCAGCAGCTCGGTGAGGTCCTGGGATCCGAGCCCGCCCTCCGGGTCCTTCTCACGGCCGGTCTTGTTGCGGCGCCAGAACGGGATGGACGGGTCACCTTCGTCTTCCGCCACCGCCGCGGCGGCGGCATCCGTCGACTTCTCTTCCCTCGGCTCGGCGCCGAACATCCACGAGTACAGCTCGCCGAGACGGCGGCCGATGCGGTTCGGCGGCGTCTTGGTGATGATCAGGATGCTGAGCACGGCCAGTACCGACAGCACGATGTAGGCGCCCACGTCGGTGAGCACGAGAGCGAGCGGCTCACCCAGCATCCAGCCGAAGAGCCCGCCCGCTTGACTCAGCGCAGGGAGTCCCGCATTCGGCTGGGGACGGCCCCCTGCGACATGGCAGAAGCCGGCGATCGTGACCAGGAGCAGCCCGAAGCCGATGCCGACCCGCCCGTTGTCGTGTACCGACGACGGATGCCGGAACATCCAGCCGGCGAGCATGAGCAGGAGCACCGGGAGCACGAACGCCTCGCGGCCAAGGGCCGCGCCCACCGTGTAGGCGCTGATGTTCGCGGCGACATCGTTGCCGATGAAGAACCACTCGTCGACGGCGCCGGCGATCGCCAGCAGCACGAGCAGGAACGGGAAGCCGTCGCGGCGCTGGTCCTTCTCGAGGGTCTCAGGACCGAACGCGCGGAAGAGGCCGCCGGTCGCGTGGGCGAGGCCCAGCCAGGCCCGCACGATGACGGGGGGTCGCTCCGGCTGATCGACGTAGCGCTTGGGCGCGGGTGCCGGCTTGGCGGCGGGCTTGCGCGCGGTCGACGACGCGCTCGCGCGCGTGTTCGTCGATGCGCTCGAAGACGCGCGCGACCCCTTGGTCGGGCTTGAGCTCCTGGCCATTCCCCCACGGTAGGCCGGTCCGCCGACATTCGGCGGCAACCACGCCGCCCGACCCGCGACCCCACGGGGTGCGGGGAGGCCGGGATTCTCAGCGCAGGCGCTTCACCATCGTGTCGCGCCCGACGCCGCTGCGGACGACCGCGAAGCCTTCGCTGCGATAGAGCGTCGACGCGAAGTTGCCCCGCTCGACACTCAGGCTGATGCGCGCGTAGCCCGCTGCCCGCGCGTGCTCGCAGAGCCGCTGCAGCAGTGCACGACCGACACCGTGCGCCCGCCAGATGGGGCGTACCCCGATGATGAGCTCGGGCACACCCGTGCCGACGTAGCCGAATCCCGGATCGCTGCGTGGCAGCATCCGGTACCAGGCGGCCCCCACCGGCTGGCCGATGGAGTCCTCCGCGACGAAGCCCGCGTCGCCGGGCCGGGTCCAGCCGGCGACGTAGCGGCGGTGATCGGCGCCGTCCATCACTTCGTGTCGCGGCCGCGCACCGCCCTCGCGCCAGTTCGCGGCCTCGACCACCATGTCGCCCAGGAACGCGCCGTCGGCCGCCACGGCGGGGCGGATGCGGAACGAAGAGGCCACGAGAGCGATGCTACGGCGCGCGTGTTACAGACGATGACACTCGTGGCGACGTCGTCGCCGCCGAGACCGGGGAATCCGGACCAGACCGAGGGCGACGCCCCTGTCTCGGCGAGGATCCCCGGTCTCGGCGACGCCGCGACCTACGCTTCGATACTCCGC
>NZ_MWLP01000053.1:0-11338 GCF_010634885.1 Microbacterium sp. B35-04
GACGAGGGCGTCGAGGTCGGCGGGCCGCACGCGCCGTACCGGCAGTCGGAGCGCCACGGCATCTATCGCGAGGTGCTCGACCGGCTCATCGCCGCCGGCGCCGTGTACGAGAGCTACTCGACGGCCGAAGAGATCGACGCGCGCAACGAGGCCAACGGCCGCGCCAAGCAGCTCGGCTACGACAACTTCGACCGCGGCCTCACCGACGAGCAGAAGGCGGCGTTCCGCTCCGAGGGGCGCGAGCCCGCCTGGCGCCTGCGCGTCCCCGACGAGGACTTGACCTACGTCGACCTCATCCGCGGCGAGGTGACCTTCCCCGCCGGGTCGTTCCCCGACTTCGTGCTGGTGCGCGCCGGGGGAGTGCCGCTCTACCCGTTCGTGAACCCCGTCGACGACGCACTCATGGGTATCACCCACGTCATCCGCGGCGAAGACCTCATGCCGTCCACGGCCCGCCAGCTCGCGCTGTACCGGGCGCTCGTCGACGCGGGCGTGACGACATTCATCCCGCGGTTCGCGCACATGCCGCTCGTGCTCGGCGAAGTGGGCAACAAGAAGCTCTCGAAGCGCGACCCGAAAGCCGACCTCTTCCTCCAGCGCGAAAAGGGCTTCATCCACGAGGGGCTGCTGAACTACCTCGCACTCCTCGGCTGGTCGATCGCTCCCGACCGCGACGTGTTCTCGCTCGAGGAGCTCGTCGCCGCGTTCGACATCGTCGATGTGAACCCCAACCCCGCGCGCTTCGACCAGAAGAAGGCCGAATCCATCAACGGCGACCACATCCGGATGCTGCCGCCCGCCGAGTTCGCCGAGCGCCTGGTGCCGTATCTCACGGCCGCCGGTGTCATCGACGAGAACCCGACACCCGCGCAGGAGGCGATGCTCGCGGCATCCGCCCCCCTCGTACAGGAGCGGATGCAGCTTCTCGGCGACGCGCCCGGCCTGCTGGGCTTCCTCTTCACCGATGTCGTCGCCTACCAGGACGACGCCCTCGCGTCGCTGCCCGCGAACGCGAGCGAGGTGGTCGTCGCCTCGGTCGGTGCCCTCGAAGGGGTGCCCGACACCGAGTTCAGCGCCGCTGCGGTGCAGGATGCCCTGGCCGGCGCGCTGATCTCGCCCGTCGCGGACGGCGGGCTGGGCCTCAAGCCGCGCGTCGCATACGGCCCGCTGCGTGTCGCTCTGAGCGGCCGCCGCATCTCGCCGCCGCTGTTCGAGTCGATGGAGCTCCTCGGCAAGTCGGAGTCGATCCGCCGGCTCGAGGCGCTGTTGGCGTTCCGGCTCGGGTAGGCCGCTTGCGCGTGACTCGCCCGGGATGCGCAGCAGGCCGTGTCGGTTTGGAGGAGCCGCCGAAGTCGCGTAGACTTATTCCTCGGCACGGCTTCGGCTGACAGCCTTGGGGTATGGTGTAATTGGCAACACGGAGGTTTCTGGTACCTTTGTTCTTGGTTCGAGTCCAGGTACCCCAGCCAACGAGAAAACCCCCGCTCAGCGGGGGTTTTTCGTTTGCCGTGGCGCGGTGAGCAGCTGAAGGCGCATGGTCGGTACGGCGCTCTGGATCAGGCCGGGGTCGCTCCGCAGCGAATGCCGTCGGGCGACGGTGCCTTCTGGTGACAGACGGGCGATTCGGCGAGATGTCGCCAGCGGATCGGCGATGACTTCGCTGCTTCCACAAGGAGCCGCCCGGCGCAACCCCCTCTGACAACGCTGCAGGCGGCGTAGCCTTCACGGGAGGTTCGAGGGGCGGCACACCCATGAGTACTCCTACCGCCCTCGTCGCCGACCGCTACCGGCTCGTAAAGATGCTGGGTGCGGGCGGGATGGGCATCGTATGGCAGGCCTGGGACTCCCGCCTGCGTCGACCGGTCGCACTCAAGATGCTGCGCACCCAGCCGGAGCTCACCGACGGCGAGCGCCAGCTCGCGACAGACCGGGCGATGCGCGAAGCCCGGATCACCGCCGGCCTCCACCATCCCCACGCGGTCACCGTCTTCGACGTGGTGGAGCACGACGGGCAGCCCTGCATCGTGATGCAGCTCATCGAGTCCACGCCGCTCTCCGAGCTCCTGCGCGAACACGGCCCGTTCACGCCGGCCGAGGCGGCGCACATCGGGGCGGAGGTCGCGTCTGCGCTGGCCGCCGCACACGCCCTCAAGATCGTCCACCGCGACGTGAAGCCCGGGAACATCCTCATCGCTGGCGACGGCTCGGCGCTGATCAGCGACTTCGGCATCTCGCATGCCCTGGGTGACGCGTCTCTCACCGCGACGGGGATGGTCCACGGCACCCCGGCCTACCTCGCACCCGAAGTGGCGCGCGGACTGCCGACGAGCTTCGCCTCCGATGTCTTCTCGCTCGGGTCCACCCTCTATGCGATGGTCGAAGGTCAGCCGCCGTTCGGCACCGACAAGAACCCCATCGCCCTCCTCCACAGAGTGGCGAGAGGCGGGTACGCGGCGCCGAAGCACGCCGGCCCGCTCGCGCCGCTGCTGCGCAAGATGCTCGCCTCCCAGCCCAAGCGGCGCCCGACCATGGCGTCGGTCGCCGATGCGCTGAGCTCGCTGCATCGCGAGAGCGCCGCCGACCGAGAGGTCACGGCGGGGCTTGTCGCCCTCGGATTCGACGCGGCCACCGTCGGTGCGATCGGTGAGGCCGACGCTGCGACGGTGGCGCAGGACCCTGCCACGCTGTCGACGATCGCGCCTGATGCCGCCACGCCGCCGACGGTCGCGCTCGCGGACGCGGAGGTCGAGGACCCGGATCCCGGCTCGCCCACACCGCCGACGATGGCGCTCGAGGGCGCCGGGGTCGAGGAGCAGGATCCCAGCGCGCCCACGCCGCCGATGATCCCCGCGGATCCCGGCGCTCGGCCAGGGCCGCCGCGCGTTCCTCTCGTGCCCGCCGATTCGTCGACCGCTCGGCTGCCGACCGGGAAGACCGTCCGCGTCGACCAGCCGACCAGGTACGAGGCGCCCACGGCCGAGACGGAGCCGCTGCGGCCGGCCGCGAGCGCAGGCGTGGCGGCGGGAGCGATCGGCACGTTGCCGTCGTGGACGACTGCGGCGCCTCCCGCCCAGCCCGTCCGCGCTCCGCACCGCCGTCGAAGGGGCCTCATCGCCGGCGCGCTGATCCTGCTGGGTGCGGTGGGGATCGGCGCCGCCCTGCTGTTCAGCCTGGTGTGGCCGGGCGTCCAGCCGGAGGCCGATCCGACGCCCGCACCGACCCCGGTGGCGACCTCGGTCGAGGAGACGAGTCCGGCCGGAGAGACGCCCGCACCCGAGGTGGTCGCGCCGGCGCCCGGCGCTTCCGCGCCGCCCGAAGCGGAGCCCTCGCCGGTGCCGCCCGAGCAGCGTGTGGTCGAAACGATCTCGGGGTACTACGCGATGATGCCGGAGAATCGCGACAGCGCCTGGCCCTTGATGACCGCCGACTACCAGGAGAATCACGCCGGCGGCCGCGGCGGGTACGAGGCATTCTGGTCGGGGATCTCCGACATCTCGATCGCGGACGTCCGCGCCACCGGACCCGACAGCGGGCAGGCGACGCTGACGTACTATTTCCGCGACGGCCGCGTGGCGGAAGAGGTCACCGCTTACCGGTTCGCGGACGAGGGCGGCGTGCTCAAGATCGCGGCGACCGAGGTGCTGAGCAGCCGGTGAGCCGGCCGCGCGGGCGTCGCGCGCCAGCTGGGGATCGCCTCACACGGCGTCCGCGATCACCTCGGCGGCGGCATCCTGTCCCAGCGCGAGGTAGTCCGGGTTGTCGTCGCTGTGGCCGAGCAGCATGAGCACGACGGCGGCAGCCCACGCCCGGGCGCGGGTCCAGATGTCGGCGTCGTATCGTGACCCTGAGGCGGCGATGAATCGCTCGCGCCCGGGGGCGTCGAAGGCGAGCCAGGCGATCGCGAGGTCGTACGCCGGATCGCCGGCTGTCACGTCGCCGAAGTCGATGATCCCGGTGAGTGCGCCCTCGTGTGTCACGAGGTTGCCGGGGTGCATGTCGCCATGGATCCACACCGGCGGATGATCCCAGGGAGCGGCCGCGAGGCCGGCCCGCCACACCGCCTCGAGGCCGGTGACGGATGCCGCGCCCAGCGTGCCGGCATCGCGGACGGTCCGCAAGCGCTCCGCAACGGCATCGGCGCGCGTCGCGAGCGGGACGCCGCGGAACGGGTTGACCGGATACCCTTCCGGCGCGTCGACGTGGAGCGCGTCGAGCGCGCGCGCGAGCACCGGCGCCCATGCCCCGCGTGCGCCGCGTGACTCATCCATGGCCCGCTCACCCTCTATCCACGGCACGACCGACCACGCCCAGGGATAGCCCGCGGCGGCGACGCCGTTCACGAGGGGCGCGGGCACGCGCAGGCCCGTCGGGGCGAGCCGCACGGCGACGCCCGGCAGCACCGCCTGCTCGTGCCGCACGAGCGGGGCGGCGAGTGCGCGACGAGGAAGGCGCACGGCGTAGGCGTGACCGAGGCGCCACACCTCGCTGTCCCAGCCCTCGGCGACCTTCTCGAGGGGGAGCTCCGAGGCATCCGGGATCGCGTCGGTGGCCTGGGCGGCCAGCAGTCTGCGGACGAGGGGACTGTCGATCAGGATCTCGGCGGCGGGCTTGGCTGGCACCGTACGAAGATACCGGGTGAAGCAGGAGGGTTGTGTTTGTGTGGGAATGCGTTGTATTGTGTGGGAATCCAACGGAGGGTTGACACATGTACGCGACGGAGCGCCACGAGCAGATCGAGTTGCTGCTGGCTGCGCAGGGGCGGGTCGGCGTGGTCGAGCTCGCCGAGCGGTTCGACGTCACCACCGAGACCATCCGTCGAGACCTCGATCACCTCGAGTCCACGGGCGCGCTGCGTCGCGTGCACGGCGGCGCGGTCGGGCGGGAGCGTGCCAGCACGCGTGAGCCTTCGCTCGCCGAGCGCCTCGAGCACCACGGCCGCGCCAAAGAGGCCATCGGCCGGCGCGCGCTCGATGCGCTCGGCCCGGACTTCACCGGCTCGGTCTTCCTCGACGCCGGCACGACCACCGCTGCCGTGGCCACGGCGCTCGTGCCGCGCGTCGCACGCGGGCGCATGGAGGTCGTCACCCATTCGCTCACCCTCGGTCACGCGCTCGCCGCGGTCCCCGGCGCCTCGCTCTCGTTCGTGGGCGGGCGGGTGCGCGGTCTCACGGCCGCGGCCGTCGGCGCCGACACGGTGCGGACGGTCGCGGGCCTGCGCCCCGACGTGGCGTTCGTCGGCACCAACGGCGTGTCGGCGACTTTCGGCCTCAGCACGCCCGACCCCGACGAGGCGGCGGTGAAACGCGCGATCGTCGCGTCGGCGCGGAGAGTCGTCGTGGTCGCCGACGCCGAGAAGCTCGGCGCCGAGCTTCTCGTCGGGTTCGCCTCGCTGTCGGACATCGACGTGCTCGTCACGGATGCCGCACCCGATGCCGAACTCGCCGACGCGCTGGCGGCGGCCGATGTGGAGGTCTGGCTCGCATGATCGTGACACTCACCGCCCATCCGTCCCTCGACCGGACGCTCACGCTGCCGGCGCCGCTGCAGGTCGGCGAGGTGCAGGGCGCGGACTCTGCCCGGGAGGACGCCGGGGGCAAGGGTATCAACGTCGCCCGCGCGGTCGCGGCCGCGGGGGAGGAGTGCACCGCCGTGGTGCCCCTCGCCGCCGGTGACCCGTTCGAGGCCCTCGTCCGAGATGCGGCGCTCCTCGAGCCCGCACTCCACACCTGTCCCGTGCCCGTCCGAGGCCGGGTCCGCGCGAATCTGGCGATCACGGATCCCGCGGGGGTCACGACGAAGCTCAACCTGCCGGGCGCCAGGCTCTCGCCCGACGAAGTCGCGGCCGTCGTGCACGCGACGGTGGCGGCATCCGCCCATGCGGCCTGGCTCGTCCTGGCAGGCTCGCTGCCTCCCGGCGTGTCCGACGATTTCTACGTCCGGGTGATCCGTGCCGTGCGAGACGCGCACGGCGCCGCAGCCCCGCTCATCGCCGTGGACACCTCGGGCCGGGCCCTCGCGGCCGTCGTGGCCGAAGGTGCGCCCGACCTGATCAAGCCCAACGACGACGAGCTCGCAGAACTCGCCGGCACCCGGCTCGAGGGCACAGACCCCGCCGCGGTCCTCGATGTGGCGCGCTCGCTCGTGCCGACACGCGTCGGGGCCGCGCTGGTCACCCTCGGCGCGCGCGGAGCCGTGCTCGTCACCGCCGACGGCGCCTGGACGGCGGGGCCGCCGCCCATCCAGGTGGTGAGCACCGTCGGTGCGGGCGACAGCTCGCTGGCCGGCTACGTGCTCGCCGCGACGCGACAAGCAGGACCCGAGGAGCGACTGCGCCACGCGATCCGGTACGGGGCGGCCGCGGCATCCCTTCCCGGCACGCAGGCGCCGACTCCCGCAGACGTTCCCGCGGGCGACGTGACCGTCACCCGCCTTCTCTAGCACCACCCCACTCGACGACCGCAGGAGGTCACCGTGTCCGACACCATCACCCCAGGCCTGGTCAGCCTCGACGCCACCCTGGGCGCCGACAAGTCCGAGGTCATCCGCTCCCTCGCCGCACGCGTGGTCGCAGAGGGTCGCGCAACCGACGCGCAGGCCCTCTTCGACGACGCCTGGGCGCGCGAAGAGAAGGACGAGACCGGGCTTCCCGGCGGCATCGCGATCCCGCACGCCAAGAGTGCAGCGGTGACGACGCCGTCGCTCGCCTTCGCGCGACTGAAGCCGGGCGTCGACTTCGGCGCCCCTGATGGCGACGCCGACCTGGTCTTCCTCCCCGCCGCGCCCGCCGATGCCGCCGAGGCGCACCTCGCCGTGCTCTCCAAGCTCGCGCGCAGCCTCATGCAGGCGGACTTCACCGCGGGCCTCCGCGCGGCGACGACCGACGACGAGGTGGTGGCGATCGTGCAGGCGGCGATCGGGGAAGGCACTCCCGCCCCGGCGGTGGCGCCGGCAGCGTCGTCGACGACGGCTGCCACGACGGATGCCGCGCCCGCCGCCGCGGCGGGCCTCGCCGTCGACGGCCGCCCTGCCCGCATCGTCGCCGTCACGGCGTGCGCGACCGGCATCGCCCACACGTTCATGGCGGCCGACGCACTGACCGCGGCCGGCAAGAAGGCAGGGATCGACCTCGTCGTCGAACCGCAGGGCTCGAGCGGCTACCAGGCACTGCCCGCGGACGTCATCCAGGGGGCGGACGCCGTCATCTTCGCGACCGACGTCGATGTGCGCGAACCGCAGCGGTTCGCCGGCAAGCCCGTCGTCCGCTCCGGCGTCAAGCGCGGCATCGAGCAGCCCGGTCAGCTCATCGCCGAGGCGGTGGCCGCAGCGAAGAACCCGTCGGCCACGCGCGTCGGCGGCGAGGCGGCCGCGGTCGCATCCGCCCCCGCCGAGAAGCTGTCCTGGGGTGCCCGCATCCAGCGCATCCTGCTCACCGGTGTGAGCTACATGATCCCGTTCGTCGCCGGCGGCGGCCTCCTCATCGCCCTGGGCTTCCTGTTCTTCGGCGATGACTACACCGCCCCCGACAATGCGACCACGGTGATCGTCCAGAACTCGCTGTGGGACCTGCCCGAAGGTGGACTCGGCATCTATCTCGGCTCGGTCGCCTTCGCCATCGGCGCCGCGTCGATGGGCTTCCTCGTCTCGGCCCTCGCCGGCTACATCTCGTTCGCCATCGCGGATCGGCCGGGCATCGCGCCGGGCTTCGTCGCCGGCGCGATCGCGGTGACGATGAACGCCGGCTTCATCGGCGGCATCGTGGGCGGCCTGCTCGCAGGCGTCACGGCGTGGTGGATCGGAACGTGGCGCGTTCCGCGCTGGCTGCGCGGCCTGATGCCCGTCGCGATCATCCCGCTGCTGGCCTCCATCGTGGCCTCCGGGCTCATGGTGCTCTTCCTCGGCCGTCCGATCGCGACGTTGATGGTGTGGCTGACGGATTGGCTGAACGAGCTCGCAGGCACGTCGGGGATCGTCGTCGTGGGGATCGTGCTGGGCCTGATGATGTGCTTCGACCTGGGCGGCCCCGTGAACAAGGTCGCGTACGCCTTCGCGGTGGCGGGGCTGGCCACCGCATCTCCGGAGAACACCACGCCCTACTTGATCATGGCCGCGGTGATGGCTGCGGGAATGGTGCCGCCGCTCGCGATGGCCCTCGCATCGACGGTCCTCGCGCGCAACCTCTTCCCGCCTGTCGAACGGGAGAACGGCAAGGCCGCGTGGCTGCTGGGCGCCGCCTTCATCAGCGAGGGTGCCATCCCGTTCGCTGCTGCGGATCCGCTGCGGGTCATCCCGGCCTCGCTCGTCGGTGGCGCGGTGACCGGCGCCCTCAGCATGGCGTTCGCGGTCGAATCGCTCGCACCCCACGGCGGCATCTTCGTGTTCTTCGCCATCGACCCCGTCTGGGGCTTCCTGGTGGCGATCGCAGCCGGCACCGTCGTCTCCGCCCTCGCCGTCATCGCCCTGAAGAAGTGGGTCGGCCGCAAGGAGCTCGAGCAGGCGGAAGCTGTCGAGTCGGCCGTGCCCGTGGCGGCCTGACGCCCTCGTCCGACAGAATCGGAAGCGTCGACCGCAGAGGTTCGACGCAGACAGGAGAGAACCATGGCAGAACGTCAGGCGACCATCGCCAGCAGCTCGGGACTACACGCGCGCCCCGCGAAGCTCTTCGTGCAGGCCGTGCAGGCGCAGTCGGTCCCCGTGACCATCGCCGTCGACGGTGGCGCAGATCTCAACGCCGGCAGCATCCTGTCGCTGATGGGCCTCGGCGCTTCGCAGGGGACCGTCGTGACGCTGAAGGCCGAGGGGGACGGCGCCGAGGAGGCCCTCGACGCACTGGTCGCGCTCCTCGAGACCGACCTCGACGCGCAGTAGTCCTGCGTTCCACGCTCCGGGCGCTCGCGCCGTCGACAACGCGTGAACGAAGGCCCCAACGCCCACTCCAGGCGCCGCTGGCGCGGGTCGGAGTCACGGGCGCGGGGGCCTTCGTCTGCGTTTCCGCGGACGCCGGGCTCAGCTTTCGGTGGAATCCCCGGGGTTCAGGACCACGAGTTCTCCGCCGTGCTGCTCGGCGGCCCAGCCGAGACGGGCCCGGCCCATGTCACGCCCCGAGACGGACAGGGTCATGTCGTGGGTGGCGAACACGCGCCGGGGCGCGACGGCGAGCACGAAGTCCATCGCCTCGCCGATCTTGAGCCAGGGTGCGCCGACGGGCGCGGCGAGGAGCTTCACGGAGCGGCCCTCGGGAACCGCGTACGAGTCGCCCGGGTAGTAGAAGTCATCGTTCACGAGGACGCCGACGTTGTCGACCACGGGAATGGACTCGTGGATCACCGCGTGGCGACCGCCGAAGAACTCGAGACGGAACGGGTCGACCTCGACGACGTCGCCGGGGTGGACGACGGTGATGTCATACGCGCCGGCCGCCTTGCCCACGCCCTCGGGGGCGAAGATCGGCGTGCCCGGGAACAGGCCGAGGATGCGATCGAGGTGGTCCGCGGTCCAATGATCGGCGTGCTCGTGCGTCAGCACGATCGCCACGACCTCCTCGAGCTCGCCCAGCGGGGCGGTGAAGGATCCAGGGTCGATGATCAGCGTCCTGCCCATGTCGACGATGGTGAGGGTCGCATGCTCGAACTTCGTGACTCGCATGTCCACGAGTCAACCGCCCCGGTGCCGTACGAGCAAGCCGCGTCCGCAGTCGGGCTGCATGACCCGCGGCGATTTGGAGCGGGCATGGACGACGTGGCATAATCGAACGGTTGCCTGAACGGCCCCATCGTATAGCGGCCTAGTACGCCGCCCTCTCACGGCGGTAACGCGGGTTCGAATCCCGCTGGGGTCACCAGTCAGGCAACACGTCGCAGCTTCTGCTGGCGACAGGCTATGCGGCCCCATCGTATAGCGGCCTAGTACGCCGCCCTCTCACGGCGGTAACGCGGGTTCGAATCCCGCTGGGGTCACAAATGGCTCGAGGCCCCCGAATCCGCCAGGATCCGGGGGCCTCGAGCCATTTCTGCGCCAGCGGCGTGCGAGAACTGCTCTCAGGTGGCGGCGACCACGACGAGGATCACGGCCGAGACCACGCCGCAGCCCACGACGAAGAGCGTCAGCGTCATGAGCAGGCGCGCGTCGGGCAGGTCGGCAGGTCGGTCGTCGAGAAGCGCGCGGTTGACGGCACGGTGCCGCGCTCGCGCGCCCGCCCAGAGCGCGATCGCGAAAGCGACGCCGGCGATCCCCGGTGCGAGCAGGAGCTGCTGCGCGGCCGGCGCGGTGGCGAGCGACGGCAGGACGCGCAGCGCAAGCAGGGATCCCACGCCGATCGCGAGGGCCGTGCGCCGCCACGCGAGCTCTGTGCGCTCCGGTTGCAGGCCGGGGTCGAAGAGCCGCCGCTCGCTCATCGCAGGATCACGCCGAGGAGGACGAGCACGCCGACCACGACGATGGTGGCGGCCAGCGCGATGCTCGTGGCAGAACCGGGCAGCGGTGTCGCTGCGCGCAGGGCGCGCTCGGTGCGCCCCCACTCCACCCACGCGAGGACCGGCACGGCGAGACCCGCGGCGATGAGGATCACGGATGCCGCCAGCCGCAGTGACGGCTGCAGGTCCAGGCCGAGCGCCTCCAGCGCCACGCCGCCGGCGATGAGGGCGAGGGCGGTGCGGTTCCACGCGAGGAAGGTCCGCTCGTTGGCCAGGCTGAACCGAGGATCCGGCTCGGTGCCCGTGCGGTAGACCGAGCCGGGGAATCTGCTGCGCGCCACCGCTTCACAGTATTCGACCCTTCAGGACGGATCGACGGTTCTCGACGGATCAGGTCGCGCCGGCTCCTCACCGGACGTCGCGGCCGAGGGAGCGGCATCCGCTCGACGATGGCGCCGCCCGCGCACGAGCCGTACGACGCCCCACACGATAAGTGCGACGACGGCGGCCACGGCGAGCCAGGGGAGAAGGAAGCCGAGCGCGACGACGATGCCGTTGAGTGTCGCGATGAGCCCGTTCCAGCCTGCGGCGAGGCCGTCGCCGAATCCGGCAGGATCGGCGGTGACCGGCTCGATGTTCGGCACCACCGTGACAGACAGCGTCGACATCGCGACCTGATCGTCGAGCATCTCCAGCTGCTGCTGGTAGGACTCCAGCATGGCCTGCCGTTCCGACAGCGCCGCTTCGGCCGAGATGAGGTCGGCGACGGACTGCGCCTGGGCCATGAGTGCGGTGAGACGGTCGACGGATGCCTGCGCGGCGTCGATGCGTGCCTCGAGGTCGATGGTCTGCCCGGTCACGTCCTGCCGCGAGAGGTTCGTCGCGGTCACCTCGCCGACGTCGTCGAGCTCGTCGACGACGTCCTGCAG
>NZ_MWLP01000054.1:0-12358 GCF_010634885.1 Microbacterium sp. B35-04
CGACCGAGACGAAACGCGCTGAGCCGACGGGCCGCGCCTCGCTCGCTCAACGACCGCGCGGGCCCGCGTCAGAGCGGGTCGACCAGGGCCGTGGCGAGCCGCGCGGTGCGCTCGTTGACGAGCTGCTGCAAGTCGGCTGCACCGAGGCCGGTCATGATCCCGAACGCCGACGTGTCTTCCCAGGTCTGCAGGATGATGCCGGCGAACTCCGAGGCGGGCAGCCGCAGCCGGAACCCGTAAGTGCCGGCGAGCTCGTCGATGAACGAGCCGATACGATCCACCATCCCCCCCTGCCACGCGATGTACGTCTCGGCCAGGCGCTGGTCGCGCATAGCGCGGGTGCGGATCTCGCTCGTCAGCAGGATGCCCTGCTTCTTGTCGAACGCGACATCGAGCAGCTGACGCACCAGCGCGCCGGGCTCGAGGTCCTCACCGCGCTCCTGCAGCAACGCGACGCGCTCGGCGACCTCGTCGATCTTCTCGCCGGCGACGCGCTCCGTCAGCGCGAGCATCAGCTCGTCCTTGGTCTCGAAGTTCGAGTAGAACGCGCCGCGCGTGAACCCCGCGCGTTCGCAGATCGCCTCGACGGATGCCGCGTCCAGGCCGACCTCGGCGAACACGAGGGCGGCGGCATCCAGCAGCTTCTGCCGGGTCGCCTCACGGCGCCGTGACGTTCCAGCCACCTCCACCAGGGGGGTGTCGCTCATTGGGGCCTCCTACTAGGCCAGTCTCACACGCACTACACAGGTTCGGGCGGGCAACCCGCCTTACGATACACTCATGTATCCGATACAGCGCTGTATCGACACTTCCCGAACCCCTCATCCGTGAACCGGAGGCGCTGTGTCGACCCTTCTCTATGCGCTCGGCCGCTGGACGTACCGCCACCCGTGGCGCGTGCTCGTCTCGTGGGTGCTGCTGCTCGCGCTGGCCGGCGGCGGCGCGCTGGTGTTCATGAAGGGCACCGACAACTCGTTCTCGATCCCGGGCACCGAGGCTCAGGAGGGCATCGCGCTCCTGGACCGCAGCTTTCCCCAGGCGAGCGGCACGAGCGCGCAGCTCGTCATCGTCGCTGCGGACGGCGAGCAGGTCGATGAGGAGCCGTATGCCACGGCGATCGACGACACCGTCGCCCACCTCGAGGACCTCGACGGCGTGATCGCCGTCACCGACCCCTTCAACGAGATGGTCACGGGGATGGTGTCGGAGGACGAGTCGGCCGCGATCATCCGGCTGCAGTTCGACGGTCAGGCCACCGACGTGTCGGACGAGACGAAGGAGGGCCTGGAGGACGTCGCGGACGATCTGCGGGAGACCCTTCCCGAGGGTTCGCAGGTCGCCATGGGCGGCGACCTGTTCTCGACCTCGGTGCCCGCTCTCTCGCTCATCGAGGCCGTGGGCGTGCTCATCGCGCTGTTCGTGCTGATCGTGACGTTCCGCTCGTTCGCGGTGGCGTGGTTCCCGCTCGTGTCGGCGCTCATCGGCGTCGGCCTGGCGATCGCGCTCATCTACGTCTCGACCGCGTTCGCCTCGATCTCGTCGACCACGCCGATGCTCGCGATCATGCTGGGGCTCGCCGTGGGCATCGACTACGCCCTCTTCATCGTCGCCCGGCATCAGGACCAGGTGCGCGCGGGTGTGGAACCCGAGGAGTCCGCCGCGCGGGCCACCGGCACCGCCGGCTCGGCCGTCGTCTTCGCCGGCGTCACGGTGCTCATCGCGCTCATCGGGCTCGGCTTCGCCGGCATCCCGTTCCTCACGACCATGGGCATCGCGGCCGCCGTCGCCGTCGCGATCGCCGTGATCGTCGCCATCACCCTGACGCCCGCCCTGCTCGGCTTCGCGAAGGACCGCGTCGCCGGCTGGGGTCACGGCAGGAAGCGCCGTGGGATGCCGCTCCCCCGCCGTCGCGCGCATCACGACGCAACCGGGTCCGAGGGCGTTTCGACTCGCAAGCTCGCTCAACGACCGGAGGGCGATGACGCGGAGACCTCGGACGCGCTGAGCGGACCTTCTTCGGAGCAGGCTCAGGGGCGCGCGCGAGCGGACGCCGAGGTTGCGGAGACGCGCGAACAGCACACGAGCGCACCAGCCCCCGCAACGGTGGTGACCGACGCGACCCACGCGCCCGTGAAGAAGACGAACCGATGGGTGCTGCTGATCACCAACCACCCCATCATCACCACCATCGCGGTGGTGCTGACGCTCGGGGTCATGGCGATCCCCGCAGCGAGCCTCGGCCTCGCCCTGCCCAACGCCGGGCAGCAGCCCGAGTCGAGCCAGGCGCGTCAGGCCTACGACCTCACGGCCGAGCATTTCGGTCCGGGTGCGAACGGCCCGCTCATCATGACGGGCACGATCGTCACCTCGACCGACCCGCTCGGGCTCATGGCTGACTTGGCCGACGAGGTCGAGAAGGTTCCCGGGGTCAAGGAGGTCGCGCTCGCGACCCCGAACGAGACCGCCGACACCGGCCTCATCCAGATCGTGCCCGAAACCGCCCCCGACGACCCGGCGACCGCCGAGCTCGTGCGCGCGCTCCGCGATCTGGCCCCGGAGCTCGAGGACGAATACGGCGTCGACCTGAAGGTGACCGGCTTCACCGCGGTCGGCATCGACATCTCCGACCGCCTGGGCGCCGCCCTCCTGCCGTTCGGCGTCTTCGTCGTGGGGCTGTCGCTGGTGCTGCTCATGATCGTGTTCCGCTCGATCTGGGTGCCGATCAAGGCCGCCGTCGGCTACCTGCTCTCGGTGCTCGCCGCCTTCGGCGTCGTCGCGGCCGTGTTCGAGTGGGGCTGGGGCGCCGAGCTGCTCCACGTCGATCGCACCGGGCCGGTCATCAGCTTCATGCCGATCATCCTGATGGGCGTGCTGTTCGGGCTCGCGATGGACTACCAGGTGTTCCTGGTCAGCCGCATGCGCGAGGACTACGTGCACGCCCGCCGCGCCGCCGCCGGTCACTCGACGCGCGGCCGCAGGGACATCGCGCTCGGTGCCGTGCGATCGGGCTTCACCGCCTCGGCGCGCGTCGTCACCGCGGCGGCCGTCATCATGTTCGCCGTGTTCGCGGCGTTCGTGCCCGAGGGTGATGCGTCGATCAAGCCGATCGCGCTGGGCCTCGCCGTCGGCATCGCCGTGGACGCGTTCCTCGTGCGCATGACGCTCGTGCCCGCCGTCATGGCGCTGCTCGGCGACAAGGCGTGGTGGATCCCCCGGTGGCTGGACCGGATCCTCCCCCACTTCGACATCGAAGGCGAAGCGGTCGAGCGCGAGCTCTCGCTCGAGGCCTGGCCCGAGCCGAACACGACCGCCGCGGCCGTCGGCGAGGGCGTCGGCGTCCGTGCAGACGCGGGCGGCTCGGCCGGCGAGGTCGTGCTGTTCGAGGATGCCGCCTTCCGCCTCGAGCCCGGCGGCACCCTGATCGCCACCGGTGACCCGCGCGCGGCACGGGCGTTCGCGCTCACCCTGGCCGGACGGCTCGCGCCGAGCGACGGCCGGCTGCGCGTGGCAGGTCACCTGCTCCCCGAGCGGGCGGCCTGGGTGCGTGCCCACGTCGGCCTCGCATTGCTCGGTGACGCCGAGGACCGGCTGCCGGCGCTCCGGCGCGCTCTCGCCGGAAAGGCGACGGTCGTCGTCGTCGAGGGCGTCGACGCCCTCGACGCGGCCGAGCGCGACCAGGCGGGTGCGCTGCTGCGGGATGCCGCCGACGCGCTGCGCCGCGGAGCCGATGGCGCGCTCACGCTCATCGTGACCTCGCGCACCGAGAGCGCCGCGCTCGCGCTCCTCGCCGACGCGCACCGCCCCGAGGTGGCGTCGCTGACGCTGCACCCGGGCACCCCCCTGACCACCCCCACCGCAGAGGTGAACGCATGACCCCGAACTGGATCACCACGGCCGTCGAGCGCGCGCGCTCGCGCCGGCCCGTCACGTGGCTGACGCTCGTCGGCGTGCTGCTGCTGCCCGTCGTCATCGGCGGCATCCTGGTCGCGGCGCTGTACAACCCGGTCGAGCGACTGGACAGCCTCACCGCCGCGATCGTGAACGAAGACGAGCCCGTCACGATCGACGGGCAGACCGTGCCGCTCGGCCGCCAGCTCACCGCGGGCCTGGTCGAAGGATCGGACGAGCTCGACAGCAACCTCACCTGGACGATCTCGAACGAAGAGGATGCCGCGGCCGGCCTCGCCGACGGCACCTACGCCGCGGTCATCACGATCCCCGAGAACTTCTCGGCCGCCGCGACGTCGACGGCTCCGGGCTCGACGCCCGAGCAGGCCACCATCGAGGTCACGACACCGCCCGACAGCCTCATCGTCGACGACGCCATCACCGCGCAGGTCGCCACGGCCGCCGCATCGACCATGGGCACGCAGCTGTCGAGCGTGTACCTCGAGAACGTGTTCCTCGGCTTCACGACGCTGGGCGACCAGCTCGGCACGGCAGCCGACGGCGCCACGCAGCTCGCCGACGGCGCGACCCAGGCCGCCGACGGCGCCGCGCAGCTGCCCGACGGCATCTCGCAGCTCGCCGACGGCAACACCCAGCTGGCGGACGGCGCGTCACAGCTCGCGGATGGCGCCGGGCAGGTCGCCGGTGGAGCGACGTCGCTGCAGTCCGGTCTGACGACGATCGCGGGCAAGACCCGCGAGGCCGCGGCCGGCGCTCAGCAGCTCGCCGACAGCGTGAACGGCGGGGCGGCGCAGCTCGAATCCACCGGACTTGTGCCCCAGGAAGTCTCAGGCGTCGCCGGCCTGTCGGCGACGGCAGCCGCCGGTGTGCTGACCGTAGCGGAGAACTGCGTCGCCAGCGGCGCGCCGGAGGCGTACTGCGACACGTTGCTCGAAGCGGCGACGGGCGCGGATGCGGCCGCTTCGGGGACCGTTCTTGCACTCGACACCTTCGATGCGCAGGGCACCGCCACGTTCGCCGCCCAGTTCCGGCAGATCGGCACCGGTGTCTCGACTCTCGGCGGTGGCCTCACTCAGCTCGCCGGCGGCATCGACCAGTCCGCCGCGGGGGCGGGCCAGCTGGCGACCGGCGTCAGCGGCATCCAGGACGGCGCATCCGGCCTGGCCGACGGCGCCTCGCAGCTCGCCGACGGTGCGACGCAGGCGGCCGACGGTGCGACGAGCCTCGCCGACGGCGTCTCGCAGCTCGCGACCGGCACCTCGGAGCTCGCGAGCGGCCTGACGACGGCATCCGAATCCCTCCCCTCGTACACCGACCAGGAGGCGACCGACCTCGCGTCCGTCGTCGCCGACCCGGTCGAGGCCGACGGCGTGGGGACCTCGCTCTTCGGCGCGTCGGCGGTCCCGCTGCTCGCGACGCTCGCGCTGTGGTTCGGCGGGCTCGGCACGTTCATCGCCCTGCAGGCCGTGTCGCGCCGCGCCCTCACGTCGCGCCAGCCGTCGGCGTTGCTCACGCTGCGGTCGTTCGCTCCGGCGGCGGGCCTCGGCGCGCTGCAGGGCGCGCTCGTCGCGGGCGTCGTCCAGCTCGCCGCGTCGTATGGCTGGGCCGAATGGTGGGCGCTCTTCGGTGTGTCGGTCGTCGCGGGCATCGCGTTCGCCGCCGTGAACCAGGCGCTCGTCGCAGTGTTCGGCGGCGCCGGGCGCTGGATCTCGGCGCTCATCGGCGTGCTCACCGTCGCGACCGGCGTGGTCTCGACCGTGCCGGGTGTGCTCTCGAGCGTCGCCGGCCTGATGCCGACCGCGCCGGCCTACAACGGCATGCTCGCCGCGCTCACCTCGACCGCGGGCCTCGGCGCCGCGCTCGCCGGCCTGGTGATCTGGACGCTGCTGGCGCTCGTCGCGACCATGATCGTCGTCGCTCGCCGGCGCAGCACCTCGGCGCGCGCGCTGCTGAACGCGACGCCCGCCACCGCCTAGGTCTTCGGCAGGAGAGTTCGCGCTCCACAGGACGGATCCCCCGGACGGCCTGCGGAAGCGGAGTTCTCCTGCGGAGGGCGCGCGCGGCGCGGCGCGCCGGAACGGCCAGAGCCGCGAGCGGAGAAGATCGGCCGATCGGCCGATGCGTCTTCACGCAGACGCCGTCATGATCGACGTGTGAGCACCGAATCGCCTCAGACCCCGGCATCCTCGTCCGCGGGGTCCGCGCGCCTTCCCCCGCGCTGGTTCATCCGCACCGCGTGGGTCGTGCACCGCGCCATCTACAACGTCACGGGTGGACGGCTCGGTCTGCGGCCGCCGACCTCGAAGGTCTGGGGCATGATGCGCCTGCACACCATCGGCCGCCGTTCCGGAGCGCCGCGCGTCGCGATCGTCGCCTACATCGAGGACGGCCCCAACGTCGTCACGATGGCCATGAACGGGTGGGGCGATCCGCCGCCGGCGTGGTGGCTGAACCTGCAGGCCCGGCCCGCGGCATCCATCGATCTTCCCGGGGAGCGACGCGATGTGATCGCGCGCGAGGCGCAGGGCGCGGAGCGCGAGCGCCTGTGGGACGTGTTCCGCTCGCTCGAGGGCGGCGACGACCTCGACGCGCACGCGGCGACGCGCAGCCGCGAGACGCCCCTCGTGGTGCTGGAGACGGCGCGCGGCGCCGGCTGAGACTGCAGACATTCCGTCGCCGGAAGGTCGCCCCCGATGGGTTCGGGCGTGGTGCCCGGGCGATCAGCTCAGGCCGGAGTAGGCGTGCAGGCCCTTGAAGAACATGTTGACGATGGTGAAGTTGAAGATCACGGCGGTGAAGCCGATGATCGACAGCCACGCCGACCGTGACCCCCGCCACCCGCGTGTCGCGCGCGCGTGGATGTAGCCGGCGTACAGCACCCAGATCACGAAGGTCCAGACTTCCTTCGTGTCGAAGCCCCAGTAGCGACCCCACGCGTCGTTGGCCCAGATCGAGCCCGCGATGAGCGTGAACGTCCAGAAGATGAAGCCCAGGATCGCGAACCGGTATGCCAGCGACTCGAGGGCCTCGGCGCTCGGAAGCGTCTGCAGGAATCGGGGGCCGGTCTTCGCGGTGGACCCGGCGGAGGTGTCGGCGGCGTCCTGAGCGCGCGCTGCCAAGGCGATCCTCGCCTCTCGCCGCGCCTGCATGAGCTGCAGCACCGACAGGCCGAACGCGAGGGCGAACAGGGCGGTCGCGAGGGACGCGACGAAGACGTGGATGACGAGCCACACCGACTTCAGCGGATCCATGAGCGGCACGATGTCGGTGTAGAACCAGATGGCCGTGCCGCCGAGCAGCACGACGACGAGCCCGGTGATGAACGTGCCGAGGAACCGCAGGTCATAGCGGAAGAGCACCCCGAGGTACACCGCCACGATCAGCAGCGTCCCGGTGAGTGCGAACTCGTACATGTTCGACCACGGCACCCGGCCGGCGGCGATGCCGCGGGTCACGTCGCCACCGAGGTGGAAGAGGAAGCCGAGCACCGTCAGCGACGTGCCGATGCGCGCCCAGACCAGCCGCGAGCGACGGCCGACGGGGGCGTTCAGCGCGTCCTCCGACGCGGCCTCCTGCGCGCGCATCTGCTCGATGATCCCGGTGCGCGCCGACCCGCCGCCGGCGGTGACGAGCTCCCGGTCGCGCGCCGTCTGGGCCGCGGCATCCTTCGCCTCCACAGCGACGGCACCCCGCCGCGCCAGGTCGACCGCGTACGCGATGAACGCCAGGGCGTAGATCGCGATGGCCGTCCAGACCAGCAGCACCGAGACGGAGTCGAGGGTGAGGGGGGAGGCGTCGGGCATGGTCCTCAGTCTACGTCGGGGGTGGTTTCGGGCCGGGCGGGGCGGGCGCCGGCCGGCTCACGGTCTGCCAGCGACGCGAGATGCCGCTGGGCGAACTGCTCGACGGCGCCGTCGAGCGCCGGATCCTCCCCGCGAGCGAGACCTGCGTACTCGAGCTGCACGGTGTGGCCCTGCGGCGTCGCGCGCACCCACATGCGCCGACGCGGGATGAACAGCGCGGCGAGCAGGCCGGCAGTGGCGAGCACCGCGAACACCAGCACCCACGTGGCCGCCGCGTCACGGTGGATCGACAGCGACACGTAGCGCTTGACAGAGTCCTGGAACCCGGCCGCGCCCTCGGGCGCCTCGTTGTCGAAGGTGACGGTCCCGAGCCCGTCGGGCAGGTCGACGGTCTCGCCGGGCTTCAGCACGAGCGACTCGGCGCCCGAGTCGCCGCCGGCGAGCTGCGTCATCTCGGCGGGATCGAGGGTGTACACCGACTTCGGCACGCCGCCGTCTATGCCGAGGTCGCCGGCGTAGACCCAGAACGTGAGCATCGGATACTCGAGGTCGCCGTACACCGACGTGAGGGCGCCGTTGGTGAGCTCCTGCGCCGTCGGATAGAAGAAGCCGACCATGCCGACCTGCTCACGCAGCCCGTCGGGGACCTTCACGACGCCCTGCGAGGTCATGTTGTTGTCCTGCGGCAGGAAGGGCACCGGCTCGGAGAAGACCACGTCGCCGTCGCCATTGCGGACCGTGATGGTCGGGGCGTAGCCGTTGCCCATGAGGTAGACCTTGTCGCCCGCGATCTGCAGCGGGCGATTCACGCGCACCTCGCCGGTGCCGGCGTCGGCGTCCGGGAACTGGGTGGACAGGTGCGCGACGAAGTCGCCCGCCTGTCCGGCACCCTGCTGGCCCGGTGCCACGTACGACAGCGAGAAGTCGTCGAGGGTGAGGGCGTACGGCGTGAGCGCGTCCTCGTCGACGAACCGGCCCGGATTGAACGACGTGTAGTCGAGCATCGTGTTGACCCAGGTGCGGCCCTCGATGATGACTGTCTGCCCGGTGTAGGTGAAGCCGCCGCCGATGCCGACGGCCAGCAGCACGCCCACCAGCGAGGCATGGAAGACGAGGTTGCCGGTCTCGCGGAGGTAGCCGCGCTCGGCCGAGACCGAGAACGCCCTGCCGCCGTCGTACCTCGCGACGCGGTAGCCGGCCTTGCGCAGCTGCTGCTGCGCCGCGTCGACCGCGGCCGCCGCGGCGGCTGCGGCATCCTGGTCGTCCTGGCACTCGAGGATCTCGGAGTGGTGGACGTCGAGCCGCGACAGGCGGGCGGGCGTGCGCGGCGGCTGCGCGCGCATCGCCTTGTAGTGGTGCTTGGTGCGCGGGATGACGCAGCCGACGAGCGAGACGAACAGCAGGATGTAGATCGCCGAGAACCACGGCGACGTGTACACGTCGAACAGGCTCAGATTGTCGAGCACCGGCGCGAGGTCGGGGTTGTCGACGAAGTACTGGCGCACGCCGTTGGGGTCGGCGCTGCGCTGCGGCACGAGCGACCCGGGCACCGCCGCGATGGCGAGCAGCAGCAGGAGCACGAGCGCGGTGCGCATGGAGGTGAGCTGGCGCCACCCCCACCGCAGCCACCCGACGACGCCGAGCGCCGGCTGGGTGATGCCGTCGGAGCCGGATACCGGATCGACCGCGTCCGCGTGATCGGCCGGACGCAGCGGGTCGGCCGCCGCCGACCCGGCCGCTGAGCCCGTCGAAGCGGCTGAGCCGGTCGAGGCGTCAGAGCCGGTCGAAGCGTCAGAGCGGGGCCGGGACACTGGCGAACACCCCCTGGAGCTGGGCCATCACGGCGGTCCACACGCCGGTCACCATCAGGAGGCCCAGCACGATCAGCAGCACCCCGCCGATGACGTTGACGGCGCGGATGTGTCGGCGCACGAACGAGACCGAGCGCGTCGCCCAGCCGAAGCCGAGGGTGAGCAGGAGGAACGGGATGCCGAGCCCCAGCGAGTAGGCCACGCCGAGGAGCGCCGCGCGCGCCGCCGACCCGGAGTCGAACGCCATCGTGAGGATGACGGCAAGGGTAGGTCCGATGCACGGCGCCCAGCCGATGCCGAGCGCGATCCCCAGCAGCGGCGCGCCGATCAGCCCGAGATTGCCGCGCACCTGCGGCCGCGTGATGCGCTGCGCCATGCCGAACCAGCCGATGAAGACGAGGCCCATCGCGATGATGACGACACCGAGGATCCGGGTGATGAGGTCGGCGTACTCGAACAGGAAGCGTCCGAGGGTGCCGCCGAGCATCGCCATGCTGACGAAGACCACGGTGAACCCGGCGATGAACAGCAGCACACCGAGCACGAGGCGCCCGCGCCCGGGTTCGGCATCGCTCGCCGGCTCGGGGCGTCTCGTCCCGGTCGCTGGCGCTCCCTCGCTCGACGATCGAGGGCTCTCGGCCGCCGGAGCGACGTCGGTCGCGGTCGTTGAGCGAGCTCGCGAGTCGAAACGCAGAGACGAAACGCCTCGGACCTTCGAGGAGCCTTCCGCCGCGGCATCCGTCCCCACCCGCGCCGGTCGGGGGCTCACCGCGCCGCCGATGAAGCCGAGGTACCCCGGAACCAGCGGAAGCACGCAGGGAGAGAGGAATGAGAGCGCGCCGGCGAGGACCGCGATCGGGATCGCGATGAGCAGCGACCCGTCGGCGACCAGCGCGCCGAGGTTCACGACTCCTCCAAGGTCTCGCGCACGATGGTCTCGAGGATCGACGCGTCTTCGATCTGCCCCACCAGGCGCGCGGCGACCCGGCCGTCCTTGTCGAGCACGAGCGTCACCGGGACCGCGTTCAGCGGCGTCTCACCCGCGAACGCGAGTTTGATCGACCCGTCCTCGGTCGCGAGGGCGCTCGGGTAGGCGACGCCGTACGTCTCGGCGAAGGCGCGGGAGGCCTCGGCACCGTCGTAGAGGTTCACGCCGAGGAACGCGACGTCCTGCCCCTCGAAGGCCGCGTCGGCGGCGGCGAGCTCGGGCGCCTCGACCCGGCACGGCGCGCAGCCGGCGTACCAGAAGTTCACGACGAGCACGTCGCCCGCGTAGTCGGCGCTCGAGGCCGTGCCGCCGGTGTCGAGGACAGCCTCGAACTCGACCGGCTCGGTGCGCTCGTCCGTCGAGATCTCGTCGACCGCGAAGCCGTCGGCCGCGACGAAGCCCTTGTTGTCGCCGGAGCGGTACTGCTCGGCGAGGGGATCGCTCGTGCACGCGGCAAGACCCGCGATCAGACCGACGACGAGAACACCGGATGCCGCGGCCATCCCCCTGCGCCTCGTCCCGCTTCGCCCACTCAGCGACCGCCGCCCGGTCATACCGCCCCCACATCCACGGCGCCGGCCGTCGACGCCGGCTCGGCGTAGGCGATCTCGGTCCACTTCTTGTCGACCATCTCGAAGCTCGTCACGCTCGACAGCGCGCAGCGGCGCTCGCGGGGGTCGTGCCGCAGCGGCAGTGCCGCGACCGCGAGATGGGTGATCCAGATCGGCAGCTGATGCGACACGATGACGACGTCGCCGGCGTCCGCGGCATCCCATGCGTGCGTCATGGCCGAGTTCATACGGCCCACGACGTCCGCGTACGGCTCACCCCAGCTCGGCAGCGCCGGCTTGCGCAGGTGGCGCCAGTTCCACGGATTGACGAGGGCGATCGCCATGCGCTTGCCCTCGAAGACGTTGGTCGGCTCGATGACGCGCTCGTCGATGACGGGCTCCAGGCCGAACATCTCGGCGAACGGCTCTGCGGATTCTTTGGCGCGCTGCAGCGGCGAACAGATCAGCGTCGAGACCGGGCGCTCGAGCGAGGTGACGTACTCCGCGGCCTGGCGGGCCATGCGGCGGCCGTCCGCGCTGAGGCCGTAGCCCGGCAGTCGCCCGTAGAGCACGCGGGCGGGGTTGTGAACCTCCCCGTGGCGCACGAGATGAAGGCGAGCTGCGGGCACCGCCCCAGTCTACGTGGGGCTCGTCTATGGGCCGGCTGAGCGTGCTCCCAGGTTCCGGCACCGCTCACGGCGCCCATGGAACCGCGAAAGGGTAGATCTCCGCACGCGGAGCGCTGCGGAAACATACCCTTTCGCGGTTCCCAACTGGGGCTCGAGCGCACTCGGACTCAGTCCAGCTCGGGCTCGCCGCGTCGATCGCGGGAGTCTCGCGTGGCGAGCGTCTCGCGCACGCGCGCCCACACGAACCAGACGACGGCCGCCACCGCGACCGCGATCACGACGTACTGCAGGATGTCGGCGTAGCGCTCGACGATGTGCCAGGACTCGCCGAGGAAGTACCCCGACAGCACGAAGATCGAGTTCCAGAGCAGGCTTCCCGCCGCCGTCAGCAGAGCGAACCGCCACACCGGCATGCGGGTGATGCCGGCGGGGATGGAGATGAGGCTCCGGAAGATCGGGATCATGCGGCCGAAGAACACGGCCTTGCCGCCGTGCCGTTCGAACCACGCGACCGTGCGGTCGATGTCTTCCGGCTTCAGCAGCGGGACCTTCGCCGCGATCGCCCGCAGCCGTGCAACGCCGAGCCAGGCGCCCAGGCCGTACAGCAGCAGCGCCCCGATGACGGAACCCGCGGTGGTCCACACGAGAGCCCGACCCGTTCACCGCG
>NZ_MWLP01000055.1:0-13501 GCF_010634885.1 Microbacterium sp. B35-04
CGGCGCCGGCAAGACGACGCTGCTCGAGCGGCTGGTGGGTTCCGGCCTGCAGAACTCCACGGATCGCGAGCCGAATCAGCCCGGAGACGCCCTGTCGGGCGATTCGGCGCCGGGATGGTGGAGTTCTGCACGCGGCACGCTGCACACGGACCGCGTCGGGTACCTGCCTCAGCGTGTGGACGGGCTCGATGACGCGGCATCCGTGCTCGACAACGTCGCGCCGTCCGCGCCCGGCGTCACGATCGTCGAGCTGCGGAATCGCCTGGCGCGGTTCCTCATCCGAGGGGCGGCCGTCACGCGCCCGGTCGGGACACTGTCGGGCGGCGAGCGCTTCCGGGTGGCTCTCGCCCGGCTCATGCTCGCCGATCCGCCGCCGCAGCTGCTCGTGTTCGACGAGCCGACGAACAACCTCGACCTCGACACGGTCGACCAGCTCGTCGAGGCCATCGCCGCCTACCGCGGCGCGGTGCTCGTGGTGAGCCACGACGACGCGTTCCTCGAGCGCATCGGCGTGGGCCTCGTGCTCGAGATCGACCGCGACGGCCGTCTGCACGAACACTGACGCGCGAGTGACCGAGCGCTGAGGCGGCGCGCGGCATCCGCCTCTTGGAAGGGGACGGATGCCGCGGGCCAGCGCCCCTCGGATCCCGGGGGTCTGCACCCCTGCGCCCGGCAGGCAGGTGGCACGATGATGGACTCATGAACGCACTCGTGAGACCTCAGCAGGGCCGATGGATCGCCGGCGTCTGCGCCGCCGTCGCCAACCGCTTCGGCTGGAACGTGACGCTCGTGCGCATCCTCACCGCGCTCGCCGTCGTCTTCTTCGGTCTGTCGCTGTGGATCTACATCCTGCTCTGGATCCTGGTCCCGTCCGAGGGCTGAGCCCAGACGGCGGTCAGCGCCAGTCGGACGCCGCGCGGGCGAGGGCGATCGCGGCGTCGTCCGCGGACCACGGCGCATCCGTCGCGATGTTCGCCCCGAGCCTGTTCACGCCGTCGGTCATCGCGTAGCTCGCGGACGTCATCGACTGGAAGCTGGAGTCCCGCCAGGCGGTGATCCCGGGCACACCGGTGTCGAAGGGCTCGTCCTCGGTCGTGCTCGGCAGGACCCACGCCTGACCGGCGGCTGAGTCCACCTCGAGTGTGTGCGCTCCGTCCACGAGGTAGCAGCTCGACCAGTTCGATGCTTGAGCCGCCATCAGCACGCCGGGCAGCGGCGGATCGATGTACCCGCCGGTGTTCCCGGCGAACATCGCATCGAGGAGGCCCGACATCGTGTCCGCGAGGGCCGCGCAATCCATCGCGGACCACCATCCCGTTCGGTCGCGTGTCCACGGCTCGCTGCCCGAGGCACGAACGTTCTCGAACACGATGTCCGCGAGGGCTGACGTCCAGCGGTCGATCTCGGCGCGGTCCGCCCCGGGGAAGTATTGGAACGACGCGCTCAACCACAGGTCTTCCGCCTCCGCACGCCCGGAGCAGACCCACTGCGGATCGCATTCCTCGAAGTAGTACGGCACCTGATCTGCTGGGAACTCTGCACCATCGAGTCCGGCACGCGGCAGGATCTCGACGCGCACGGCCGAACTTCCGGCATCCCAGCTGCAACCGAGCCCACCGGCATTACCGACGTCGCCGTCGCTGTCGGAGGAGGTGAGCTGCATCTCGAGGCCGGTGACCGAGAGCAGATCCGCCGGACTCAGCGCTGCGGCGCAATCCCCCTCCAGCAGGACCGGTGGTTTGTCCCCGGCTCCGACCACGAGAGCCTCCTCCGTAGGCGTCGGCGTCGGCGTCGGCGTCGGCGTCGCATGATGGGTCGGCGTGGGGGTCGCTTCAGGCGGCTCCGCCGGCGCGCACGCGGTGAGCGTGCCGAGAACGGCAAGGGCGGCAAGGGCGAGGGGAAGGGATCGTCGCACGGCATCTCCATCGAGGGGTCCCGCGACTCTATCGACGGAACCGCAGGAGAGTCACTGATTCCGCAAAGATTCGGACGCACCAGCGCCGTCGTCTTCTTCGGTCTGTCGCTGTAGGTCCTACATCCTGCTCTGGATCCTGGTCTGTCCGAGCGCTGACGGTGACCAGCCGTTCGCCGACCCCTGGCGCGGATACAATCGCCACGCGATGATGAACCCATGCATCGCCTGGTTCGTCCCCGACGGGGACGCATCATCGCCGGGGTCTGCCAGGGCATCGCGGACCGCTTCGGCTGCAGTGTGGTGCCGGTACGCGTGCTCACCGTCGCGTCGACCGTGTTCTTCGGCGTCTCGATCCTGATGTACCTGCTGCTGTGGATCCTCTTGCCGGACGAGAACTGACGTCGGTCAGGGACCTCGTGGACCTGACCTCCGGTACCCGCCCTGGGGGAGAGAACGCGACCGCGGTCAGGGCCGCTTGGGCTCCTTGGTGCGGCCCGGGGCGGTGCCGCTGTTGCCGGGGTCATCGGAGGCGT
This sequence comes from Microbacterium sp. B35-04, assembly GCF_010634885.1. Lineage (NCBI taxonomy): Bacteria > Bacillati > Actinomycetota > Actinomycetes > Micrococcales > Microbacteriaceae > Microbacterium > Microbacterium sp. B35-04. Next base: position 2,449 of record NZ_MWLP01000055.1, read on the forward strand.
CAGCCTCCTCGGTCGGCGGAGGCGCTGTCGGCGCCGGTACCGGAACTGGCACGGCCACGGGCTCGGAGGTCTGCGCCTCGACCGCGGGATCCGTCTCGGTCTCGGCGGGCGGGGCCGTCGGAGTGGGAGTGAGCATCGGCGTCGGGGCCGGCGTGGTGGGCCGCGGCGTAACGCGCGTCTCCGCGACCGGTGCGGGATCCGCAGGCAGCGGTGAACGCTGACCCTGCACCGCCGCGAACACCGCGGTGACCACGACCACGAGCGAGAGGGCCAAGGCGCCCACGAGTGCTCCGAGGGCGAAGGTGTGCACCCGTCGCGAGCGCACCCAGGACGCATCGTCGGCTGTGGGGGTGGCCGTAGGGGTGAGCGCCGCCGGGGTGTCCGGCACGCTCGAGGGCGTCGACTCCATCGGGATCCTCGGGCGGTGAACGCGTGCGGGGGAACACGCGAGCACCGATCTTACGCGACCGGCTCCCCCGCGGCCTGGCCGGATGTCGGCGATCACGACGAAGATGGAGTGATGGGCGACGTGCTCGAGCGGTTCGGTCCTGCCACGCAGGACTGGTTCCGCGGCGCCTTCCACGCCCCCACCGACGCTCAGAAGGGCGCGTGGAAGGCGATCTCGGCCGGCAAGCACGCTCTCGTGGTCGCGCCGACCGGCTCGGGCAAGACGCTGTCGGCGTTCCTGTGGGCGATCGACCGCATCTTCCACGACAAGGCGGCGGCTCCGGCATCCGTGGCACCGGCCGGACGGGAAAAGAAGATGAGGGATGCCGCCGCCCCCGCGACCCGGATCCTCTACATCTCGCCGCTCAAGGCGCTGGGCGTCGACGTCGAGCGCAACCTCCGCTCCCCCCTCGTCGGTATCGGACAGTCGGCGCGGCGCCTCGGTCTCACGGTGCCCGACGTCACGGTGGGGGTGCGCTCGGGTGACACGCCCGCAGGCGACCGGCGCAAGCTCGTGCAGCGCCCGCCCGACATCCTCATCACCACCCCCGAGTCGCTGTACCTCATGCTGACGAGCCGGACCGGCGAGACGCTGCGCGACGTGCACACGGTGATCGTCGACGAGGTGCATGCGGTCGCCGCCACCAAGCGGGGTGCCCATCTCGCGGTGAGCCTCGAGCGGCTCGACGCGCTGCGCCGCTCGTTCGCGCCCGACGCCCCACCGGCGCAGCGCATCGGCCTGTCGGCGACGGTGCGGCCGATCGACGAGGTCGCCCGGTTCCTGGGCGGCGCGGAGCCGGTCGAGATCGTCGCCCCGCGCGCGACCAAGTCGTTCGACATGAAGGTCGTCGTGCCGATCGGCGACATGCTCAATCCGCCGCCGCCCCCGAGCCCGTATGCGTCCGACGCCGAGGCGTGGACGGCTCCGGATGCCGCGGCCACTGCCGCCGACAGCCCCGAGGAGGCGATCGACGAGGACTGGTTCGCCGACGGCGGTTCAAAAGCCGCCGGGTCTGACCGACGTGCGTCCGGAGCGGGCGAGACCGAGATGACCGGTTCGGTGTGGCCGCACGTCGAAGAGGCGATCGTCGATCGCATCCTCCTGCACCGCTCGACGATCGTGTTCTGCAATTCCCGCCGCCTCGCCGAGCGGCTGACAGGGCGGCTCAACGAGATCTACTCCGAGCGTCTCGGCCTCGACCTCCCCGAGCAGCACGTTCCCGCAGCGATGATGGCCCAGGCGGGCGCGACGGCGGGCGCCGACCCCGTGCTGGCCAAGGCGCACCACGGCTCGGTGTCGAAGGAGCAGCGAGCGCAGGTCGAAGAAGAGCTGAAGTCGGGCGTCCTGCGCTGCGTCGTCGCGACGTCGAGCCTCGAGCTCGGCATCGACATGGGCGCCGTGGACCTCGTCATCCAAGTCGAGGCGCCGCCCAGCGCAGCATCCGGTCTGCAGCGCATCGGCCGCGCCGGCCACCAGGTGGGCGAGGTCAGCCGCGCGGCGCTGTTCCCCAAGCACCGTGGGGACGTGCTGCACACCGCGATCGTCACCGAGCGGATGCTCGCCGGGCAGATCGAGGCGATCACGATCCCGCAGAACCCGCTCGACATCCTCGCGCAGCAGACGGTGGCCGCCGCCGCGGTCGCCCCCGTCGACGTCGAAGGCTGGTACGAGACGCTCAAGCGCAGCGCCCCGTTCCGGTCGCTCCCCCGGTCGGCGTACGAGGCGACGCTCGACCTCATCGCCGGGCGGTTCCCGTCCGACGAGTTCGCCGAGCTGCGTCCCCGCGTCATCTGGGACCGCGACCTCGGCGTGCTCACCGGGCGCCCGGGCGCGCAGCACATCGCCGTGACCAGCGGCGGCACGATCCCCGACCGGGGTCTGTTCGGCGTCTTCATCGCGGGCGAGTCGCAGAACGCGCGGGTCGGAGAGCTCGACGAGGAGATGGTCTACGAGTCGCGGGTCAACGACGTGTTCACCCTCGGCACGACGAGCTGGCGCATCGTCGAGATCACCCACGACCGTGTCAACGTCGTCCCCGCCTTCGGGCAGCCCGGCAAGGTGCCGTTCTGGCACGGCGACGGCATCGGCCGCCCCGCCGAGCTCGGCGAAGCGCTCGGAAAGTTCTCGCGAGAGGTGTCGACGGCGAAGCCCGAGAAGGCCGAGTCCCGCCTGCACGACGCCGGGCTGGACGAGTACGCGCAAGACAATCTGCTGGCCTACCTCGCCGAGCAGCGCGAGGCCACCGGCACCCTGCCCACCGACCGTCAGCTGACCGTCGAGCGCGGGCGCGACGAGGTCGGCGACTGGCGCGTCATCCTCCACTCCCCGTACGGCATGCAGGTGCACGCGCCGTGGGCGCTGGCTGTCAACGCGCGCATCCGCGAGCGGCTGGGGGTCGACGGCTCCGCGGTGGCGAGCGACGACGGCATCATCGCCCGGATTCCGGATGCCACGGCCGAGCCTCCGGGCGCCGACCTCTTCGTCTTCGACCCCGACGAGCTCGACCAGATCGTGACCGAGGAGGTCGGGGGCTCGGCGCTGTTCGCCTCGCGGTTCCGCGAGTGCGCGGCGCGCGCGCTGCTCATGCCGCGGCGCAACCCCGGCAAGCGGACGCCGCTGTGGCAGCAGCGGCAGCGGTCGGCCCAGCTGCTCGAGGTGGCCCGCCGCTACCCGACGTTCCCGATCATCCTCGAGACGCTGCGCGAGGTCCTGCAGGACGTCTACGACGTGCCCGCACTCCTCCGTCTCATGCGCGGCATCGGCGAACGCCGCATCCGCCTCATCGAGACCGAGCCCGCGCAGCCCTCGCCGTTCGCGCGCGACCTGCTGTTCGGCTACGTCGGCGCCTTCATGTACGAGGGCGATTCGCCGCTGGCCGAGCGACGGGCTGCCGCCCTGTCCGTCGATCCGGCGCTGCTGTCGGAGCTGCTCGGCAAGGTCGAGATGCGCGAGCTTCTCGACCCCGACATCATCGCGCAGTTCGAGCGCGAGGCGCAGCGCCTCGATCCCGAGCGTCGCGCGCGCGGACTCGAGGGAGTCGCCGACCTGCTGCGCCTGCTCGGCCCCCTCGATGCGAGCGAGGCCGCCGCGCGGCTGGAGGCCGACGGCGACGGCGTCAGAGGCGTTTCGTCTCGCTCCGCTCGCTCCACGACCGAACCTGATTCCCGGTCGTTGAGCGAGGGAGTGCCAGCGATCGAGACGAAACGCCCCGAGCCCACGAGCGACCTCGAGCACGCGACAGAGGGCGAGGCATCCGCTCTGCTCGATGCGCTGGTCACGGCGCGTCGCGCGATCCGGGTGACCATCGCCGGGGCGACCCGGGTCGCCGCGATCGAAGACACCGGACGCCTGCGCGACGGCCTCGGCGTGGCGCTGCCCGTCGGCATTCCCACGGCGTTCCTCGAGCCCGTCGCCGACCCGCTCGGCGACCTGATCGCCCGGTACGCGCGCACCCACGGGCCTTTCCGGGCGGATGCCGCAGCCGACCGGCTCGGCATCGGCGTCGCCGTCGCACGCCACACCCTGCAGCGCCTCGAGTCCCAGGGCCGCGTCACCAGTGGGTTCTTCCTGCCCGAGGCGGCGCCCGCGAGAGCCGAGTCACGCGGCGACGAGGCGGAGTGGTGCGACACCGAGGTGCTGCGCCGGCTGCGGATGCGCTCGCTCGCCGCGATCCGGGGCAGCGTCGAGCCCGTGCCGCAGCACGCCTACGCCCGGTTCCTGCCGGTGTGGCAGCACGCCACCCGGCCGCTCGAGGGGATCGACGGCGTCGCGGCGGTCGTCGAGCAGCTCGCCGGCGTGCCGATCCCGGCGAGCGCCTGGGAGTCGCTCGTGCTGCCGGCGCGCGTCGCCGACTACACGCCGGGGATGCTCGACGAGCTGACCGCCACCGGCGAGGTGATCTGGTCGGGCCATGGCAGCCTGCCCGGCCGCGACGGCTGGATCGCGCTGCATCCGGCGGATACCGTGCCGCTCACGCTCACCCTGCCCGACGATGCCGACGAGATCGCGCCGGGATCCCTCGACGCCCAGCTGCTCGCCGCGCTCGAAGGCGGCGGTGCGTACTTCGCCGCGCAACTGCGCCAGACCACGGGCGCCGACAACGAGCAGTCCGTCGTCGACGCGCTGTGGCGGCTCACCTGGGCAGGGCGGATCACGAACGACACGTTCGCCCCCGTCCGCGGGCTCGTCTCGGGTGGTTCGCAGGCGCACCGGGTGAGCCGGCGCACCCCTCGGGCGCGCCTGTACCGGGGCGCCGCAGTGCGGTCGGTCGCGGCATCCGTCCCCGCCCGTCCCCCCGCGATCGGCGGGCGATGGTCGCTGCTGCCGGCCGCCGAGCCGGATGCGGCCCTGCGGGCGACCGCGACGGCGAGCCTGCTGCTCGACCGCTACGGTGTCGTGACGCGCGGCGCGGTGCAGTCCGAGGGCGTGCCGGGCGGATTCGCGCAGACGTACCGCGTGCTGGCCGGCTTCGAAGAGGCCGGGCACTGCCGGCGCGGGTACGTCATCGAGCAGCTCGGTGCGGCGCAGTTCGCGGCATCCGCGACGGTCGACCGCCTGCGCGAGTTCGCCGGGCTGTCCGATCCGCCGCCGCTGCGCGCCGTCACGCTCGCCGCCACCGACCCCGCGAATCCGTACGGCGCCGCGCTCGCATGGCCGGGGCTCGAAGGTGTCAGTCATCGTCCGGGACGCAAGGCGGGCGCGCTCGTCGTGCTGGTCGACGGTGCCCTCGCGCTGTACCTCGAGCGCGGCGGCAAGTCTGCGCTCGCCTTCACCGGCGAGGAGGCCGTGCTGGCCGCTGCCACGCGCGACCTCGCTGCGACGGCCCGCGTGCGACGGCTCGACACCCTGACGATCGAGCAGGTCAACGGTGTGTTCGTGTACGGCACTGCCGTCGGACGTGCGCTCAGGGACGCCGGTTTCGTCGAGTCTCCGCGCGGACTCACGCTGCGGCGGCTCACCGCGGGCGACGCCCTTCGACAGGCTCAGGGACCGGGGCGCGAGGGCGCCCGTGCCTGAGGGGGACACCGTCTTCCGCACCGCCCGGCGCCTCGACGCCGCGCTGGCCGGCGCGACCGTGACGCGCTTCGAGCTGCGCGTCCCGCAGGCGGCCACGATCGACCTGCGCGGCGAGGTCGTGCACGGCGTGGTCTCGCGCGGCAAGCATCTGCTCCATCGCATCGGATCATGGACGCTGCACACCCACCTCAAGATGGAGGGCGAATGGCACGTCTACCGCCGCGGCGACCGGTGGCGGGCACCGGGATTCCGCGCCCGCGCCGTGATCGGCGCCACCGCGCTGGACGGCACCGAGTGGGAGACGGTCGGCTTCGACCTCGCGGACATCAAGGTGGTGCCGACCGCCGACGAGGACGACCTGGTCGGCTACCTCGGCCCCGATCCGCTCTCAGATTCGTGGGACCCGGTCGAGGCCGCCCTGCGGCTCGCCGCCGACCCGCGCGCCGTGCACGTCGCCCTCCAGGACCAGCGCAGCATCGCCGGGTTCGGCAACGAGTACGTCAACGAGATCCTCTTCGTCCGCGGCATCCTTCCGACGACACCCGCGAACGAGACGGATGCCGCGGCCATCGTGGATCTCGGAGCCCGGATGATCCGCGCCAACCGCAACCGGTCGGGCCGCACGTTCACCGGCGACGAGCGCCCCGGGCGTTCGACGTGGGTCTACCGCCGCGAGGGCCGGCCGTGCCGGCGGTGCGGCACGCTCATCCGGGGCGGAAGCCTGGGCGCCGATCCCACCCGCGAGCGGATCGTCTTCTGGTGCCCGGTCTGCCAGCGCTGAGGCGGCTTGCAGCACGCTTTCATCACGATGCGCGGCGGACGAAGTGTCGCGCCGGGTCGAGGCATCCGTCCGACGCGACGCGTCCATCGTTGAAACATCGCGGTTCCCTGGCCGTCACACAAGTCCGGACGAACTGTCGCGCCGCCCCCCGCCGGCACCGCGAATCGTCTGGTTCGGTCCGGGGCGCATTGCGGGTCGCCGGGGGGCGATATTGAATACGTGACACACCCGAACGGCCGTGCAGCGTTGCGCGGCCAGCGACCAGAAGGACCCTCACGAGGTGACGATGTCCACAGGCACGGCGACCGCAGCGGCGGAGCAGGTTCCCACCGAGAGCGAGGACGCGCGCGGGTCCGTCATCCTGTCGGGGATCACGAAGTACTACGGCGATCAGGTCGCCGTCGACGACCTGTCGCTGACGATCCAGCCGGGCGAGTTCATCTCGCTGCTGGGGCCGTCCGGCTGCGGCAAGACGACCACGCTGCGCATGATCGCGGGCTTCGAGCGGCCGGATGCCGGCGACATCCGCATCTCGGGACGCTCGGTGCTCGCCGCACCGCCGTACAAGCGGGACGTCAACACGGTCTTCCAGGCCTACGCGCTGTTCCCGCATCTGTCGGTCGCCGAGAACGTCGCGTACGGACTGCAGCAGCGTCGCACCCCGAAGTCCGAGGTGCGCGAGCGCGTGACCCAGGCGCTCGACATGGTGCAGATGCGGCGGTTCGGCGACCGCAAGCCCACGCAGCTGTCGGGTGGGCAGCAGCAGCGCATCGCGCTCGCCCGGGCCCTGGTCAACCGCCCCGCGGTGCTGCTCCTCGACGAGCCGCTCGGAGCCCTCGACCGTCAGCTGCGCGAAGAGATGCAGCTCGAGCTGAAGCTGCTGCAGTCGCGCCTGGGCATCACATTCGTCTTCGTGACCCACGACCAGGGCGAGGCACTGTCGATGAGCGACCGCATCGCGATCATGCGCGCGGGCTGCATCGAGCAGCTCGCCGATGCCGACACCGTGTACGCCCGCCCGGCCTCGGCCTACGTCGCGGCGTTCGTCGGCCAGCAGAACTTCTTCCGCGGCCCCGCCGCCGAAGCCGGCGCGGCGATCACCTCGCCCCACGCGCTGGTGCGTGCCACCTCTCCCGTGCTCACCAGCACGAACCTCGGCGAGGCCGCCGTGCGGCCCGAGTTCATCCGGATCGACAAGGACCCTTCGACAGGCTCAGGGACCGGATCGGGCTCAGGCACGGGGGCCTGCGCAGGCGCCGGCGCGAGCCTTTCCGAGGCGAACGCGGCCCGCGGAGAGCTGATCGGGGTGTCGCACCTCGGCGACACGATGCAGTACCTGGTGCGACTCGGCCCCGACCAGAGTCTCATCGTGCGGCGCCCGACGCCGGAGGCACCGGCGCTCTCCGTCGGCGACCCCGTGGTCTGCACGTGGGCGGCGCACCACGTGCTGCTGTTCCCCGCCGCCGACGCCGCGGCCGCCGAGGAGGGCGGCTACATCGCGCCCCCGACGGCCTGATCGCCGCTCCCCGAAACGCACGCTCCACCCGCACAGCTCCACCTGATCCGCACCACACGCCCGACCCGACCCGACGCACACAGCACCGACGCACGACGCACCCGACGCACGCCCTGCAGCCGCGGCATCCGCCTTCCCGGCTCTCGACCCGACCTGGAGTACCCGATGACCCAGCCTCGTACCCCGCTCCGCATCCTCGCCCCCGAGGCTGCCGCACCCGCGATCGTGCGCGAGCTCTCGCGGCGCCGCTTCCTGAGCTTCGCCGCGCTCGCGGGCGGGGCCACCGTGCTCGCCGCGTGTGCGCCGGGCGGCAGCGGGGCGCCCGCCCCGCAAGCGACCGGCGGGGACCTCGAGGGAGACGTCTCGGTCTACACGTGGGGCGACTACGACTCGCCGGACGTCGTCGAGGGCTTCACCGCCGAGCTCGGTCCGAAGGTCACGCTCGACTCCTACTCCTCGAACGAGGAGCTCATCGCGAAGCTCGTCGCCGCGAAGGGCACGTCCGGCTACGACATCGTCGTGCCGACCGGCGTCTTCATCCCGCAGATGATCGAGAACGGCCTGCTGACGAAGTTCAACAAGGAGCTTCTGCCCAACATGTCCAACATGGACCCGGCCTTCCTCGGCCGCGCGTGGGACCCGGGCAACGACTACTCGGTCTGCAAGGCATGGGGAACGACCGGGTACGTCTACGACAAGACCGTCATCACGCGCGAGCTCACCACGTGGGCCGACTTCTTCGACGCCGCCCAGAACGAGGCGAGCGGCAAGACGGCGATGTCCGACGACCCCGCCGGGATCATCGGCGCCTACTTCTGGGCCAACGACCTCGACTGGAACACCGAGGACCCCGACGAGCTCGAGGCGTGCCGCAAGTTCCTCGTCGAGGAGATCGCGCCGCACATCTCGGCGTTCGACTCCTATCCGGGCACCAACGCGATCCCTCAGGGCACGCAGGTGCTGATGCAGGCGTGGAACGGCGACGCGCGGCTCGGTCTCATGGAGTCGAGCGAGCCGGAGCGCTGGCAGTGGGTGCTCCCCGGCCCGGTGACCGAGCTGTGGATGGACAACTGGGCCATCGCCGCGGGAGCGCCGCACCCCGAGGCGGCACATGCGTTCATCGACTACTCGATGACGCCCGAGAATCTCATGCTCAACCTCGACTACATCGGCTACAACGTGGGCGGCAAGGACATGGAGTCGGCGGCGGAGGAGAGCGGCCTCGACCTGGCCGACATGATCTTCTTCACACCCGAGCAGCTCGAGACGATGCACGAGCAGGAGCTCAACGACTCGCAGACCACCCGCGTCTCGATCTACAACGAGGTGAAGGCTGCCGCCGGTGCGTAGTCGTGCCGCAGGAGCCGCGCTCGCCGTTCCGGCGTGGGCATGGCTCCTGCTCTTCTTCGTCGCTCCGGTGGCGATGGTGGTGTGGTTCAGCTTCGGCTACAAGCCCGGGGTCTTCGGCAGTCACGCCAACGACATCCTGTCTTTCGACCGATACGTCGAGGCCTTCTCGCCGACGTTCTTCGCGACGTTCCAGAACACCCTGTGGGTCGGTGTGATCGGCACCGTGCTCTGCTTCCTGATCGGGGCGCCGGTCGCGTACTGGATGGCGTTCAAGGTCAAACCGGAGCGCCGCGGCATCCTCATCGCCCTGGTGCTGGTGCCGTTCTGGACGAACTTCCTGGTACGCACGATCGGCTGGCAGGTGATCCTCGCGCCCGAGGGCTGGCTGTCATCGCTGCTGCAGGGCATCGGCGTGCTCGACGGTCCGCTCGATCTGCTGTACACCCGCACCGCGGTCATCATCGGCGTCGTCTACAACTACCTGCCGCTGATGATCCTGCCGCTGTTCGTCGCGTTCGACCGCGTCGGCCCGGCCCTGCGCGAGGCGTCGAAGGATCTCGGCGCCGGCAAGCCCGCCACGTTCCTGCGCGTCACGCTGCCGCTGTCGCAGCCGGGCATCATCGCCGGCGTGCTGCTGGTGTTCATCCCCCTGATGGGCGACTACATCACCGCGACCGTGCTCGGCGGCGCGAAGGGCAACATGGTCGGCCAGCTCGTCGCGAGCCAGTTCCAGACCGCCCAGAACTGGGCGCTCGGCTCGGCGATGGCGGTGCTGCTCATGCTCGTGATCATGCTGACGATCGGCGTGGCCGCGGTGATCATCTGGCTCGTCGCGCTGCCGTTCCGCTCGCGCAGCCGGCTGGTGCTGGGGCCGGTGGCCGAGACGGCGAAGACGGATGCCGCGCCCGCGGCCGCTCTGGAGGTGACGACGTGACGCTCTCTACGGATGTTCAGACCGACACTGAGACGATTCTGCAGTCCCGGGCTCGCGCGGCCGTTCGGCCCTCCGCGCCGCGCCGACGCGCACGGAAGTCGTGGTCGGATGTCGCCTTCACCGTGTGGGGCATCGCCGTGATGCTCTTCCTCTTCCTGCCGATCATCGTGATCGTGATCTACTCCTTCAACACCGGACGCCTGCTGGTGTCGTGGGACGGCTTCGGATTCGACGCCTTCGGCACGATCCTCGCGAAGCCGGCCATCCAGAGTGCGGTGCGGGTGTCGCTCATCACGGCGCTCATCGCCGCCGTCATCGCGACCGTGCTCGGCACCCTCGCCGGCATCGCGATGGCCCGCCACCCGGGCAAGTGGGTGTGGTGGTTCCTGGGGCTGCTGCTGCTGGTGTCGGTGACACCCGAGATCGTCGACGCCGTGGCGCTGCTCCCCTGGATGGTGTTCCTCGGCCAGGATCTGGGCATCTCGCTCTTCAACGACGGCATCGTGCGCCTGTCGGTGGGCTCTTCGCTGTTCGCCACCGCCGTGGTGTCGTACATCGTGCGCGCCCGCCTGGTGGGTCAGGACATGAACCTCGAAGAGGCATCCGCCGACCTGTACGCGAAGCCGTTCACCACGTTCCGCCGCATCACGCTCGCGCTGGCGATGCCGGCGGTGCTCGCCGGCTTCCTGCTGGCGTTCACGCTGAGCCTCGACAACACGATCGTCGCGGCGTTCGTGCAGGTGTCGGGCACGACGCCGTGGCCGGTGTACGTGCTGAGCGCGCTGCGCTCGGGCCTCCGCCCCGAGATCGCCGCAGTGTCGACCATCATGCTGCTGCTGACGCTCGTCGCCCTCGCCCTGGTGGCGCTCGTGCTCAAGCGCGCCGGTGACTCGGCGACGCAGATCGCCCGCACCATGACCGGCGGCTGACCCGTTTCATCCCGAGGAGGCGAGTTCCCCGCCCGCCGGGAGTTCCCCGGTCGTTGAGCGGGGAGCACCACCACCCCAC
>NZ_MWLP01000056.1:0-30713 GCF_010634885.1 Microbacterium sp. B35-04
CGCCGGCCGCGCCGCTTCTTCGCGTTCTGATCGAGGTTGTGGACGGCCGCCTCCTGGAAGACCGTCTGCGCCTGCGCCTGGGTGGTCATCGGAGGTCTTCGCCGATGCCGTCGTTCAGCCGCGGGAGGCTCTCGGTTCCGGCGTCGAGTAGCAGAGCCGCCCCGTGGCGATCGAGTCGGAGCGTAAGCGCAACACTTCCCGGGGCAACGCCCCGCGCATCGTTTGACTGGGCTCTTACCGAGGCGAGCGGGATGACCTGATCGGTCCATAGTTCGCGGATCGATCCGCGGGCGTTTGGTCCGAATCCGAGGTTCTGAACGTCCACGACGACTTCTCTCGGCTCGTCCGCGAGATTGAAGACGGCTGCATAGCGGCCGCCGAGCCCTGCCGACGCGCCCCAGACCACGAGATCGCCCTCACGAAAGAACTCACGGTTTCCCGACGAGGACCTCAGCACATCGAGCACCGCCCCGTTGGTGAACAGCGCGATCGTGCTCGGGTCAGTGGAAGGCAGGTCACCACCGATCATGAGCGGGGAACGGGCGATCACCCACAGCGTCATGAGGGTGATTCGCTCCGCTGGAGTCAGGTTGTCATCGCGAGGCTCACCCCGCTCAGCACGGATCCCGATACGACCCAGCGGCAGCATGTCACCATCCGGCCAGCCGGCTTCCGTGGCGTAAGGAGCCCAGCGCGCGAGGCGAGCGAAATTCGCTTCGACGTCCTCCCATCGATCCCACAGGTCGTCGCAGACCCGCCACATCGTGGCGTGATCGCGCAGATGATCGACACGGGCGAGCGACAGATCGCGCCCCGGCGACAGCGAGAGTTGGATGTCGCGCCCTGACCGCACAATGGCGCGAGCGTATGCCTCGATGTCGTCGGCTTGATACGGCCACAGCATGTCGTCGGCTTTGATGAAGTCGACACCCCACCCTGCGTAGAGCTTCAGCGTCGAGTCGTAGTACGCCTGCGCTCCGGGGTGATCGTGCCGCAGCCCGAACATGTCCGGGTTCCATTCGCAGACGTTGTTCCGGTCAGCGATTTCTGATGCGCGCCACGTCGTGCCGAGGACCGGTAAGTCCAGTTCGACCGCGCGCCTCGGGATGCCGCGCATCGTGTGGATGCCGAGACGCAGGCCCCACGAGCGCAATGTGTCCGCGAGCGGGCCGAAGCCGGCACCGTCGGAAGAACTTGGGAAGCGGCCCGGATCGGGGATGAGACGGCCCCAGTCGTCCATCGCGAGTGGTGCTTCCGCGTTGTAGCCGTGCGAGCGGGCCGTCGGATCCGCCCAGTCGATGTCGATGACTACCGTGTCCCACCCGTACGGCAGAAGGTGACCCGCCATGAACTCGGCGTTTGCCAGCACCTCCGCCTCGGTCACCGTGGTGCCGTAGCAGTCCCAGCTGTTCCAGCCCATCGGCGGAGCGACCCTGGCCGCGATCTTCTCCCCTGCATCCATGCGAGGAATGGCCTGGCTCACGATCTCTCCTTTAACTGCGGCGGGCTGTCGTACCCCAAATCGGGATGCGCCCCATCCTGATGGAAACGTTGCCATTCGTCAAGCGTCACATGAGGGCATCTCGAGGACATTGCCACTGGCTTCAGTGAGACGGAACGGGCCCGGAGCTGTCTCTCGCGATGAGCGTGGGAGCGATGAAGTAGTGCGCTGCCGCCGCTCCCCCGATCATGCCGAGCAGCAACTCGACGGAGGTGCGGCCAAGCGCAACGAAGTCTTGTCGCACCGTGGTCAGCGATGGAACGAGGTACTCGGATCCCGCGATGTCATCGAACCCGACAACGGAGATCTTTTCGGGGATGGCCACCTGATGCTGCGCCAAGGCGGACAGCACGCCCATCGCCATCTGGTCATTCGCCGCGAATATCGCAGTAGGCATTCGGTTGAGGGTGAGCAGCTCCTGCGTCAGGCGAAACCCGCTTGCGGCCGAGAAGTCGCCTTCGGCGTGAAGGGGGTCGTCGACTCCGGCGCGTTCCATCGATTTCCGCCAGCCATTCAGGCGCGCTTTCGCATCGAACACGTCGAGAGGCCCTGTCAGGTGCACGATGTCTCGGTGTCCGAGGTCAAGTAGGTGCTCGGTCGCCAACCGCGCCCCGAGTTCCTGGTCGAGTTCGACGGAGCCGATCGATGGGTTACGCAGCTCGCCCGACATCACGACCGTGATAGGGACGCGCGTCATCAGCTGTTCGAGCGCGGCAGCCGCAACAGGGCGATCGGCGATGATCGCCACTCCCTCGACAGCCTGGCTCGCGAGCCGTTCCACTGCCGTCACAAGCTCCTCGTTGGAGCCTTCCTGCCAGCTGGCCATATTGACCCAGTAGCCGCCCTGCCGTGCCGCACTCTCAACGCCACGCAGGATGCGCGGCAGTTCGAACAGTTCGGACCCAGCGATGACGACCCCGATCGTCGTGGACCGGCCACTTTTGAGCGCGCGCGCGACGTCGTTCCGTCGGTAGCCGAGGCGTGCGATCGCGTCCGTCACTCGTCGTCGCGTGTCCGGGCGCACCGCATCCGGCTCGTTGAGGACCCGGCTGACGGTCACGAGGGCGACACCGGCTTCGCGCGCAACGTCCACCATGCTCGGCGCCTTCGACTTCTTGGAATCCGGCACGCGCTCACTCCTCTATCCCCACGACAGGATGTTCGACCACTATGCCCGAACCGACTCGGCCGCGAGCGCTTGGGGAGCGCACACGCCTCCGCAAGCAACCAGTTGGTGCCCATGTCGTCTAGCCGCCACTCGGGCTGCCGCGAACCCCATCTCTAGTGGCCCCCGCAACACCTTGTTGTGATCACCCAGCCGATCTCGGTCACATTCAACGCCGCGGGCCACTGCTACTCACGACGAGCCCGCCGGATGGTCTTCCAGGAGTCCAAATCCAGACCATGCTCCTTCGACGCGCCGCGGGTCGAATCTGCCTGAGCATCCCTGTACCTTGGAAACGTTACCATCGGATAATCCGACGCGAACACTCTTGAGAGGAACGGCCGGTTGACATCGCCGAATCCCGTGCTGCCCGGGTGGCACCCCGACCCGTCGATATGTCGCGTCGACAACAGCTTCTATCTTGTGACGTCCACCTTCGCGTTCTACCCCGGCCTGCCCATCTATCGCAGTAGCGACCTCCACCACTGGGATCTCATAGGGCACGCGCTTATCGACGAGTCATGGCCTTCACTAGGGCCGGTCGACGTCTCCGACGGTATCTGGGCTGCGACAATCCGCCACGCAGACGGCGTCTTCTACATCGTGTTCACCGTCGCAGCAGGCCGCACGGGCGCCGGGTTATACGTCACCACGGCTACACGTCCCGAAGGGCCGTGGTCGTCACCGCGCCAACTGGACGGCGACGGAATCGATCCATCGCTGTTCTTCGACGACGACGGAAAGGTCTTCCTCACCGCCGCCCGGGACGCCACCTCGCCACACGCGAGCGGGCCCGGCGAGATCTGGATGCGTCAATTCGACCCCAGCGCGGGCGCGCTCATTGGACCGACCTTCATCCTCTGGCACGGCGCGGCCACCGGGACGTGGGTCGAAGCCCCGCATCTATACAAACGTGATGGTACGTACCATTTGATCTGCGCAGAAGGCGGGACCGAGCGGAACCATGCCGTCACTGCAGCGCGCGCCACCGAGATCACTGGACCCTACCGGACCGATCCCCGCAGCCCGCTCCTCACTCACCGGCACCTCGGCGATCACGCCACGGTCCAGAACGTTGGCCACGCCGACATCGTCGATGGCTCCGACGGCCGATCCTGGGCCGTGGTGCTAGGCGTGCGGCCCATCGACGGTCACCACACGCTCGGGCGAGAGACATTTGTCGTTCCGGTTCAGTGGAGTCGGACGGGACCAGTATTCGCGCCAGGTGAAGGTCGCATTGTAGAAGGAGCCGCCCCGGCTGGCCGAGCACGATCATCGGAGGATTGGATCAGCCTGCGTGGACCGGTCGAGGCGGAGGTCGCCGAGCAGCGCATCGTGCTGACACCCCGCCCCGCTCCGTTGGACTCCGCCGAATCACCCGCATTCCTCGGCGTTCGGCAAGACCACCACATGGGTTCGTTCGAAGCTGGCATCGACACGGATGAGATCATTGCTCACGAGGCGGGGCTGGCAGCACTGCAGGGCAGCGGGGCACGCCTAACTGTCAGCCTCGTCAGGAGGGACACCGGGGTCGTCCTTCGCGCGACGCATGCGCAGCAATCAGGTTCAACACTCCTCGGAGAACTCGCCGTTTCAGGGCACGTACGAGTCGGCATCCGGATGACTGAAACGCACTACGCGGTAACGGCAGCCACGAGCGACCGGCATGACGTAGTCGCACGCCTGCCTCGCACCAGCTTGAGCACCGAGACTGCAGGCGGCTTCGTCGGCGTGACGCTCGGAATCTTCAATATCGCCGCCGGCGACGCCTCCCAGATCGCCTTCCACACAGTTCGCTACTGCCGCGGCACAGAAGGCGCGAACTCGCAGAGCGGGCTGGCGCATCCCATGGCGTCGCTCGCGTAGTCCGCTTTCGCGCGGGCAACGGAGATCGGGGACCGTCGGGAGCCGGTTCGAGCGCCTCAGCGGGTGAATTGCCACTTCGACGCCGCGCCCAGACGGGCGCGAGCGACGGGTTCGCGGGCCCATCCCCAGGTCAGGGAGTCTGGTTTCCGGACGTACGCGCATCCGCAATCCGCACTACGGGTACCTGATCTCGGCCATTGGAGCGGGATCGCTTCGACTTCATCCACAAGGATCCGGATGCTGTGGCACGGCAGTCACTCCGCAACGAGTTGATACCCTGCCCGCCGCACCGTCCGAGAGGGTGAGTAATCGGTGCGGCGCGGGGATGAGTGACGACGGGGTTCTGTCGAAGACGGCTTGTCAGACCTGCTCACTGAGGGGCTTGTGCAGGTGGGCGAGTGGATTTCAGGCCCCATTGCGGCGTCTGTTCGCAGCTCGCCATGTCGATGCCGGGGATGCGCTATCCAGCGAGCGCCGGCGATGTCGGATCAGGTTCGAACCGGTAAGCGCTCACCGGGCATCGTCGTGGTAATCGAGACATAAATGTTACTCGCCTCATATATTCACAACCGCGCCGTGGTGTACTTTTCGAATACTGAAGTAAACCCATATTTTACCTCATGGACACTGACAGGAATTTCAACGATGAAATCTGTTCACCACACGCACGGCACTGGCATGCGCGTCACTGTGATCTTGCTGAGCATTGCCCTCGGCATCCTCGCCGCCTACAGCATCTTCAGCTCCACGATGCTGGCCAGCGGGTCGGACGGGCTCGCGAAGGGAGCCGGCGCCGCCGCAGAGGGATCGGTCGCCCTCGCCTCCGGAACCGACGCCTTGGCGTCGGGGGCCTCCGGGTTGGCGGAGGGCTCCAAGGGGCTGAAGGCCGGCGCCGACGCCGCATCGACCGGCGCAGACGCGTTGGCCACAGGCGCCCAAGGTGCCGCTACTGGCGCGAGCGGGCTCGCTCTGGGCGCGGCGGGACTGCTCGCCGGATCAGACGCGGCTGCCACGGGTGCCGCGGCTCTCCACGACGGCTCGGGGGCATTGGCTTCCGGTGCAGGCGCGCTCGCGCAGGGCGCGAGCGGGGCCGCGGACGGCGCCGCCGCAGTACACGAGGGCTCGGGCGCGCTGGCTTCCGGTGCAGACGCCCTCGCACTGGGCGCGACCGGGGCAGCCGACGGCGCCGCCGCTCTTGCGACGGGCGCCGCGGGCTTGGCCGCGGGAGTGGATGCCACACATGCATTCGCGGGCGGGGTGAGAGCCGGCGTACAAACGATGCGCGACATGCTCGCCGCCGGTGTCACCGATTCGACGCTCCTTCAGTCCCAGAACGGTGCCGCAGTCAGCAGCGCCGCCTCTGCAGCTGCCGAGGAGTCAGCAGAACTGCTCGCCTCACTGGAGGCTATGGCCGCGGCAGACCCCACCAACATCGAACTGCAGCAACTGGTGACCACGGCCGCGAACCTGCAGACCAACGTCGGGGTCCTCACGCCGGCGGCTGAGGCCGCTGACGACTTTGCCACCAGCCTGGTAGTCGGCGCGGCGACAGCCGAGCAGGTTCTGGTCGGTGCCAACGGACTGGTCGACGGTGATGCCGCGCTGGGCTGGCCCGGAACCGTGATGCTGGCGGGGCCGGACGGCGCCGCAGCCGCTCTCGCCACTGGCGCTCGCGGACTTTCTGATGGCGTTGCAGCACTCCGGGACGGCAGCGTCGGGCTGGCTAGCGGAGCGGATGCTCTGGCGACCGGCGCGGGCGGGCTGGCGCTCGGCGTTGCAGCACTCCGGGACGGCAGCGTCGGGCTGGCTAGCGGAGCGGATGCCCTGACGACCGGCGCAGGCGGGCTGGCGCTCGGCGTCGCCGCCCTGCGAGACGGCAGCGGTGCGATGTCCACGGGCGCATCCGCCCTCTCAGATGGAGTGGGAGCACTCGCGACTGGGGCCTCGGGCCTTGCAACAGGTGTCAGAGCGCTGAACGATGGGGTCATCGCCGTCTCCGACGGAGCAGTGGCTTTGGCTGACGGAAGCACCGGGTTGAACGACGGCGCCTCCGCTCTCGCGGAGGGTAATGGCGCACTCGCCGATGG
This sequence comes from Microbacterium sp. B35-04, assembly GCF_010634885.1. Lineage (NCBI taxonomy): Bacteria > Bacillati > Actinomycetota > Actinomycetes > Micrococcales > Microbacteriaceae > Microbacterium > Microbacterium sp. B35-04. Next base: position 6,620 of record NZ_MWLP01000056.1, read on the forward strand.
CGGCAAGGCATTGTCGGGCATCGCTGGCGGTATGGCACCCGGTCTCACGTCGGGACTTGCCATCGCCGCACTGATCGCACTGATCGCAGTCGGCTTCTGGATCGGCCATCGGATCAACCACCGGAACCGGACTCGCGAGCTCGCGCTCGCCTGACATCTGGAAGAGGGGGCGCGGCGGCGCCCCCTCTTCTGTCGCCGCCCGCTCGACTTCAGCCGGCGCGACACTGCAGATTGATTTTTCAGTTTCCTCATAAATTCGTGGATCACAGTGGAACACATGTCCCACACGGCGAGCCAGCCCCCGTCCCCTGCACTCTGTCGCCGAAAGTGGCCTCGTCGCCTATTGATCGCTGCTATCGCAGTACTCGGTTTGTCTGTCATCGCAGCCGCCCTCGTCGCAAACAACACGCAGATCGTTGTCGGCATCTTCCAGGGCTATCAGTCGCAGAACTCGTACGAGCCGCGGAACGCCCCGGCCGAACACCTCCGCGATAACGGAATCCGATACGTGAACGACCTGGAGTACGGCACGGAGTTTCCGAACAGCCACCTGGACATCTCCTACCCCGCGGATAGCCCGGATGCCCCCCTGCCCACCATCGTCTACACGCACGGAGGGGGTTTTTTCGGGGGGGACAAGGTCCTGGGCGACCCGTTGGCCGTTGACAGCGACGTGAACTTCTTCCCCGACCGAATGGTGGAACGGGGCTTCGCGTTCGTCAACGTCAACTACGCACTCGTCCCTCAGTACCGGTTCCCGACCCCTGTCCACCAGCTGAACGAGGCCCTGGAATTCCTCCGCGATCACGCCGCTGAGTACCGACTCGACATGGACAACGTCATTCTCATGGGCTCCTCAGCGGGGGCCATCATGACAGCACAGTACGGCGCAGCGCTGGCCAATCCGAGCTACGCGGCTCTCCTCGACCTGGTCCCTTCAATCCCGCTCGACAGCGTCCGTTCGCTCATCATCGACGACGGACCGCTCGCGATCGACGACTTCGATCTGGCCACGATGATCCTGGTTGGAAACTACATCGACGGCACCCTTCATCCCAGCGCGGCCGACCGGGCGCGCTACAACCCCATCGACGACGTCACAGCCCTGTACCCCCCGTCATTCCTGCTCGGAAGCAATTACGACGGCAATGGCTATGCACACGACATGGAACTCCTCGGCGATGCACTCAAGGAACACGGCGTGCGGCACGAGTTCTTCTACGAACGCCGCGACGACGGATCAGAGGCAGGTCATGGCCTCTTGGGCGGCCTGCCCGCCGGCGACCAGATCGCGGTCGACGCCTTCGACCGCATGGTGCACTTCCTGGACTCCGTGCCGGCGGGTTGAGGAAGAGAGCCGCAACGGTAGCGTCCGCGTCGAATCCCGTAGCGTCAACGGTGCTCGACAAGCACAACAGGTGGCGATCCGGGATCCGTCGAGCAAACCACGCTGAAGTCCGCGATGAGGAGCTACCTACCGGATCCGTGGACGGATCGGAGACAAGGGTCGGTCCTACAACGCGGCGGCCCGCGCCAGGTCGAGGTAGGACAGCTCGTTGGGCGTGAGCCGGATGCCGAGTGCATCGATGTTCTGCTGCATGCGGCGGCCGCTGGACGCTGAGACGACGGGGTAGACATCGAGTGGCTGGTTGAGCACCCAGGCGAGGGCTATCTGCGCCACGGAGTACCCTTTCTCATCCGCTACCTTCTCGACGCGCTCGAGGCGTTCGAAGTTGGTGGGATGGGCGAAGCCCCGCCGGGCAGCACCGTCGAGGAGCTTCTTGGCCTCATTGGGATGGTCGCTCTTGATGCGGCCGGAGAAGAAACCGCGCCCCATGCTCGACCACGCGACTATCGGCATATCGTTGCACGCGTACCATTCGCGTGCATCGACGTTCGATGGACCGGAGATTGTGATGACGCCATCCCACGCCGCTTCGACCTGTTCGGCGAGACCGAAGTTCGGGCTCGAGGCGGCGAACGGCACCAAGCCGTGCTCGAGCGCGTACTGATTGGCGGACTGGATGCGCTCGTGCGTCCAGTTGGAGCCGCCGAACGCCCCGATCCTTCCCTCGACATGCAGTTCGTTCAGCACCTCGACGATCGGACCGACGGGCTGGTTTGGGTCGTCGCGGTGGAGCAGGTAGACCTCCACACGATCCGTGCCGAGCTGCTTCAGGGATGTCGCGACGTCGGACCGGATGTCGGCGGGCGTGACACGGCCCTTCCTACCCCTTCCGTGGGCACCCTTGGTGACGATGACCACCGACTCGCGGTTACCGCGCTCCCGCATCCATCGGCCGATGGTGCGCTCGGACCCGGGGTAGGCCCGCGCTGTCTCGATCGAGGTCGCGCCGACGTCCGCGACCTCGTCCAGCAGCCGAAAGGCCGTGCGCCCGCCGAGCATGATCTCTTTGCGCGCGGTGCCGTAAAGGATGCGCGCGACGGGCTTCCTCGCACCGGGAAAGTGCCCGAAGGTCATTTCGCTCATGTGTCGACCGCTGCCTCAAACGGGTACCGGATGCCCAGCAGACGCCGGCACTCGTCGAGCACCTTGAGGTTGTCGAGCGTCATCTGGGGGGTGACATAGGCGCTCTCCGTGCATCCGGCACGCATTTCCCGGGCGACGAGGTCAAACTCGTTGTCGTAGCCGCCATTTCCGTGGAACACGACGCGCCGACCCCTCCCCGGGATCAGCATGGCCTTGCCGCCGCCGTGGAATCCGGGCACTTTGATCATGCCCTTCGTCCCGTTGATGGTGATCATCTCGCCCTTCGATTTCACGATCGAGATCACGATGCGCACCGTCGGACCGCTGTCGTAGTGGAACGTGATCTCCTCGTCCACATCGACGCCGTACTTCATCTCACCAGTCGCCTCGATGCGGTCGGGGACACCGAAGAGGTTGACCACGTAGCTGGTCCCGTATATGCCGAGGTCCAGAAGGGCCCCGCCCACGAGTGACGCGTCCTTGAGGCGTGGGACGAACGGGAGGATGCCGAGCGCGATCGTCACTTGGACATCCTTGACGGCGCCGATCTGTCCGCCATTCACCCAGGTCCTGACCTGTCGGGCGACTGGAGAGAACCACGTCCACATCGCCTCAGCGAGGTAGACGTCACTTTCCTTAGCCAATGTGAACAGTTGCTCGGCGCTCGCGTGGTCGACCGTGAAGGGCTTCTCGAGGAGGATCGGCTTGCCCAGCGCGATCGCTCGCAAGGTGAGCTCCGCGTGGCTGTTGGCCGGGGACGCGATATATACACCGTCCACGGCGGGATCGTTGATCGCTGCCTCGAGGGTGGGCGCAGGTCGAGCCCCGACTTTGCTGGCGAATGCGGCGCGCTTCTCAGCGTTGCGCGAGAACACCGTCGCGATCTCGTGGCGCGTCGTGCGCAGGATCTGGCGCGACGTGGACTTTGCGATCGCGCCCGACCCGATGTACGCCCACCGGAACGGCGGGACCGGCGTCAGCACCGGCTCGGGCGACAGCGGTTCGACCAGCGCCCGGGCAGCTCCGACGAAGCGATCAAGCTGGGCGCTGTGTGCCGAGAGCGAGGCGCCGCTGGGCGGCCGCATGTACTCGATCGCCATCGGGCCGCGGTATCCGTCGGCCGCGATTAGCTGCACGATCTCGGTGAGCGGCACGATACCGTCGCCGAACGCGCGCAGTTCCACGTGGCGGCCGTCGACCGTGCGATCTCCGGTGCCCTTGTCCGCCACCTCGACGTCCTTCAGATGCACATAGCGGATCCGGTCCTTCGTCGCGTGGAAGAACTCGATCGGGTCGTCGCCGGACGGGATCATATTGCCCGTGTCGTAGACGAGACCGAGACCAGGAACGCGATCCAGAAGTGCCCGGCAGTCGGCCGCCGACGACAGTGCCGAGCCGATTGTCGGTGTGTCCTCGACGAGGATCTCGATTCCACTCCGGCTCGCGATGTCAACAGCGAGCCCGAATCCGCGTACGTAGTGCTCGAGCTTGTCGCGCTCCGACACCTGCGCCCAGCCCTTGCCCGACGTCAACGCATCCATCGGCGCGAGCATGATGCGCCTGCATCCGAACCTCTTCGCGGTGCGCACCGCTTTTTCGATCTTGCGGCTCATCTTTGCCGAGTCGGCAAGGAAGCCGACGCCTACGATGAGACTCGACAGCGTGAGCTCGTTCTGATCGAGTCCGTGCTTGACGCGCTTCGCGCCGTAGAGCCAGATCTCGACGGCGAACATGTCAAGTCCGGTGAGCCCGCGCGAGCGCGCGAGAGCGAACAGCGAGTTCAGTGTCATGCGCCCGACGCAGATCTCGCGTGCAAACGGGAACGTCAGCATCGTCCACTGCGGGGTGAATGGCGCTGCGGGCACAGCTGCGGCCGTCATGTCCCAGCCCGTCGCCTCTGGCAAGCGCACCCTGCGCGCTGGTGCGGTGACCGAGATCTCGCTGTCTCCATGGTGCACCATAAAACCACACACTTGAGCTTTTTTCACGCTATATGGCAAGACCCCCCACACGTCTGGACCCGGGCGTTGCACACGCGGCGCCGTGGCCCTCGCCTGCCACGCTGCGGGGCCGTGGGCGCCGGCCTCGATCCACTGGCCTAGGGTGCAACCGAATTTATGTGTAGTGTAAAAAATTCGAGCGCCCGGCGCTCCATGATCAAGGAGGATCACGCGTGGTCAGTAATGACGCCACCACCGTTTCGTCGCCCAGTGTGAGTGCATCCATGTCGCGGAAAGCGGAACGTGCGACATGGCGCATGTCGCGGAGCGAACGCCTGCGCTACTACCTCAGCGGAATCGGGTGGACCACGGGCGCCAGCATCATGGCCTTCTTTCTCAGCATCTACCTGATGTTCCAGGGGTTGAGTCTCGCGGCGGTTGGAACCGTGATCCTCATCGTCAAGATCATCGACGCAGTCGACGACCTTGCCATCGGGTACTTCGTGGACCGAATCAATCCGGCCCAGCTGAAGTTCCTTCGCAAGCTCGCCGGCTCGGGCAAGTACCTTCCTTGGTATCGCGTCACATTCTTCCTCCTGCCGCTCGCCACGGTGCTGTTCTTCGCGATGCCGTCGAACATGCCGGAAGGGGCGAAGCTGGCATGGTTCGCGGTCGCCTACCTGCTCTTCGACCTGGCCGGCACGCTGTCGCAGCTACCCATGTACACGTTGGTGATGACGCTCACGGATCGCGTCAGCGAGCGTGACAATCTCCTCAAGATGCGAGGCGTTCTACTTCTCCTCGTAGGTGTGAGCGTGGGGCTCGTATGGCAGTTCATGATCAGCGAGTTCGTCGGCTTGCCGATCTCCGCGGTCGCGATCGGATCAGCGATTATCGCCCTGGTCCTGATGATGCCCCTCACTCGGAAGGTCGTCGAGCACAACGTGGAACTCAAGAACACCGACGAGACCGCGCCGCCGACCTACACGTTCCGGGAGATGCTGAAAGCGGTCCGAACCAACAAGTTCATGCTGATCCTTCTCGCCAGCGATGTCGTGACCGGGGTGAGCCTGACCATCCTGACGACAAGCATCTTCGCGGCGTTCTTCCTGTTCAACAACTCCATGGTTCTGACGTTGCCCGTGCTCATCGCCTTCATCCCCGGCCTCATTCTCCAGTTCTTCGCTGACCGGATCGCACACCGCATGGGCAAGCGCAACGCCATCGTGGTCTTCGCACTGCTCTCAGCGGCGTGCTCGCTGGCCCTCTTCTTCGTCGGGCCCGGGAACCTCTTCCTCGTGATCCTGTTCATGACCATCGGGGCGATCCCCAATGCCTTGCATACGATCATGCGCACCTTCCTCATCCCCGACACCATCGACTACACCCGTTACAAGACAGGGCAGGACTGCGCGGGCATCTTCTACGCGTTGGACGGTTTCGTCCAGAAGGCGACTGCCGGGGTAGCCTCGGCGATCGCGTTCTTCATCCTCGGTCTCGGAGGATGGGTCACCATCCAGGCGGATTCCTTCGCCGAGCTGCAAGCGGAGAACGTCACGCAACCTGACAGCGCTCTCGCGGCGCTGTGGATCACGGTTACGCTCGTTCCGGCGCTTGGAGCCCTGGCCTGCGCGGGCGTTCTGTCGTTGTACCGGCTTCGCGACGCTGATGCCGCACTGATGGCGAAGTGCAACGCCGGCGAGATCACGCGCGACGAATGTGAGGCGCAAATCTCGCGCGTTTACTGAACGTCTGGGGTCACGCTCCACATCGTGCGTCACGCCGGTGTGGAGCGTGCCGGCTGTACCGGGTCACGACGTTGGCGGCAGTCGGCTGCCGTGCGATCGGCGTTCGAGGTCGATTGGTTGCCGGCAGGCCGCCCGATCCGCAGGGTGCGGTTGAGTCTCGACCTTCCCGTTCTGCCAGGGCAGGGGGTCTCATGAATTTCTGACGGATGCCGTGTACGGCTCAGATCGTCAGCCGCTGTCGGGCATTGGCCCCGGCTTCTCCACGTCCGCGCGCACCAGCTGCCCGGGCCCGGACCTCCTAGTTGCGCGCTATAGCTCGCCGGGTTGGGCCTTGCGCTCACTCATCACCCGTTAAGCGAGTGCGTGCCTCCGCGTTATGCACTATGCCGCAGTGGCATTCTCGGCGTGCCTGTTCAGGTAGTCATGCTCGAACCGGTCGACCGTCCAGTCCCCAGGCTTTCCGCGTCAAAGGACGCCGTTGCCAAGTGACTCACGAATTGACATCGTGGTCGGCAGTTCCGCCCAGACACCGCGCACGTTCGGATACGGATTCTCCTCGACGCCGGACTCGTCATCGAAGATCATCGTCGACCGAGCGTCGGCGTCGAAACGCGGCCATACGCGTTCTTCCGTACTCGGATCCCCCGTCCGCGCGAACGCAGCCCACGCGGAGCCCATGGCCAACGCAACGGGCTCGAGTTCAGGCTTCGAAAGCGATCGCAGCAACAAGGGTACGTCCATGCCGTGGAACGCGCCGAAGGCTCCGTCGGCAACCGAGGGCGAGTACGCGACAACGTAACGGAATACCGCCGCGCCTTGCGCCGCCTTGCGCTCGCCTTGCAAGACCGCAGCGTTTCCGAAGGTGATGTCACTGAGGATTCGAACCAGGCGCTGGCGGTGCGAGACGTCTGGGAAGTCCTTCTCATAGGCGCCCTCGATGCGCGTTCGCACCTCTCCATCGAAAGGAACCATAGCCGCCAGGGTGGCATCGTCCGCAAAGGCCAAGAAGAGCGAGAACTCATCCAGAGTGTTTCCCACGATGAGCGGGACATCGGCGGCGGTTTCCGGCGCGCCCGGGTCGAATGGGGGGTTGGGCAGCCATCTGTCGTCGACTGTGGCAGCCAGAGACAATCCCAACGACTGCCATGCATCGAAGAGTTCACCGGCAGGCATGGTGGCTAGCTCGTGGGCGGACTTTTCGAGCCGCGACGTCAACGCTGCGGAGACGGCGTCAGACACCTCCGCGTCTCCGGCTTTCAGTCGCGAACCGCTTTGGATGATCGCCTTATGGAAGAGCCCCTTGGCCGTCGGCATCGCCAGCAGCGCACCGATCTTCATCCCTCCGCCTGACTCGCCGAACAACGTCACGTTTGCCGGGTCGCCACCGAATGCGGCGATATTCGTACTAACCCAGCGCAGCCCCTCGACGATGTCGAGCAGACCGGCGTTGGAGGCATCCGGGAACTCTTCCAGCCGGAGAAAGCCGAAGACGTTGAGGCGATGGTTGATTCCTACAACGACGACGTCCTCCTCGACAGCCAGGCGAGACGACCGCAGGACAGGGGCCGCGCTGCCCGAGTCGAATCCACCGCCGTGGATGTACACGAGGACGGGGCGGGCCGCCTGATCGACGGCCGGGGTGACGATATGGAGGACCTGGCAGTCCTCGTTCATCGGCTCAGCCACGGCACTTGTGCCACCGGTGAAGTAGCGGAGCAGGTCAGTCGGGATCCCTCCGAACTCCGGATCAGCTTCACCGCCCTGGATCGCGCGAGGTCCGGGCGCCGTGGCATCGAACGGTTCGGACCATGGACTTGCCGACTCTGGCTTGCGAAACCTCTCCGCGCGGCCGTACGGGATTCCGCTGAACGCGAGGGCGTCACCGATCACACGCCCGATGACTGCGCCCGCAGCGGTCGCTGCCGTCACACTTTCCTGAGGCACTTCGCTCTCCTTACCCGGCCCGCACGTTATTTCTCATCGTGCTGAAGTTTTCACCAGAGTATCACCCGAGAATATGCAGCCGCCGTGACGCGTAAGGATAGTGCCGCGATCCGGCAGCCATAAATCTCAGCGTGCTACGATTTTCAAATCACTCTCCTGTCATCGCAAGGACGCCCATGACCTCCGCACCGCCTGCCCCCCGCACCCATCACGCGCCGTCCGGCGTCCTGCGCGAGCCCATGAGCAGCATCCGCCGGTCACCCGAACTGAATCTCGACGGAGTCTGGCAATTCCAACTGCTGCCATCACCTGCCGTCGCGCCGGCAGCCGACGCATGGGCAGAGGTCGAGGTCCCCTCGCTGTGGACCATGGACGAACGGTTCGGTCACCCGCAGTACACGAACATCGAGATGCCGTTCGGCGGCGTCTACCCGCTCATCCCCGAGGACAACCCAGTGGGTGTCTACCGCACGCGCTTCACCCTGCCGAAGGTCGGCGACGATGAACGCGTGATCCTGCACGTCGGCGCGGCAGAGGGCCACCTCACCGCGCAGGTAAACGGCACGGTCGTGGGAGTGAGCACGGACTCGCACCTCCACGCGGAATTCGACATCACCAATGCCGTGAACCCTGGAGATAACGACCTCGAGCTCCACGTCGCCCGGTGGTCTGCCGAGACCTTCATCGAAGACCAGGACCAGTGGTGGCACTCCGGACTCAGCCGGTCAGTGAGCCTCCACACCACATCTCGCGCTCGGCTGATCGACGTGCTGGTGCATGCTGACTTCGACCCTGCCAGCGCCCGCGGCTCACTCCGGGTCGACGCGTTCACGGACGGACTCAACGGCGAGCACAGCGGCGACTACCGCATCCGCGCAACTATTCTCGGTGCCGAGCATGACACGCCGGTCGGTGGCGAACCGGCCTCCCAAGTCATGGCGCCGGCTCCCAGTGATCGCTCCCAGCGACTGCCGCGCATGCTGCCGGATGACATTCCCGACGTTCTGAGCATCATGTCTGCCGGCGGCGAGCTGCCTCCTGACATGGCCGCCTTCGTCGCGCAGTTCGCGGCAGCGGGAGCGGCGCCCGCACCCCTGCCCGGGATCGCACAGGTCCGCCTGAGCGACCTCGCTGTGGAGGCGTGGTCAGCGGAGCGCCCTCATCTGGAAGATCTCCGCGTCGAGCTCTTGGATCCCGCCGGGGCCGTCATCGACGCAGTCGAATACAGGGTGGGGTTCCGCCGCGTCGAGATCGTCGGCCCCGACCTTCTCGTTAACGGCCGCAGGATTCTGATCCAGGGCGTCAACCGCCACGACGTAGACCCGCGAACCGGCCGGGTGATGAGCCGCGAGCGGATGCGCGCCGAACTCTCCCTACTCAAGCGGTTCAACTTCAACGCGATTCGCACCTCCCACTATCCCAATGACCCGTACCTGCTGGACCTGTGCGATGAGTACGGCCTGTACGTGGTGGACGAGGCCGACGTCGAGGGTCACGCCTATACGTCCACGATCGCTGACGACCCACGGTATCTCACCCCCATCGTCGAACGCATCCAACGCATGGTGCTGCGCGACCGTAACCATCCGAGCGTCATCATCTGGTCTCTGGGCAATGAGACCGGCTACGGCGCCGCCCATGATGCCGCGGCGGGATGGCTGCGGCGGGCGGACCCGACGCGTCCCCTGCAGTATGAGGGCGCAATCGCAGCCGACTGGCACGGAGGGCGTTCAGCATCCGACATCGTTTGCCCCATGTACCCGTCCTTCCCGGGCCTGGAGGCATATGCGCGTGACGGGCGCGCGGATCGACCACTGATCTCCTGCGAGTACGCATTCTCGCTCGGAAACTCCAGCGGCGGCCTCGCGCATTACTGGCATCTGTTCGAGACGAGCCCTGCACTCCAGGGCGGATTCATCTGGCAGTTCCTCGATCATGCACTGGACCCGGAGGGCGACGGACGCTTCCGATATGGCGGAGACTTCGGCGACACGCCCAACGACGGAGCCTTCCTGCTCTGCGGCATCGCGTTCGCCGACCTCACTCCGAAGCCTGCCCTATATGAGGCGCGCGGGCTCTTCAGCCCGGTTCGCATCGAGTCCGATGCCGCCGAGGCGCTCGCCGGTAGGGTGCGCATCCGCAGTCGACGCCACTTCGCGGACGTCTCTGACTTGTCTTTCACCATCCGCGTCGAGACGCGCTCCGGCGCGGGCGACGACATGGCTGTGCACCTCGACCTCGCGCCCGGTGCGGAGCAGTCGGTCACGCTGCCGCCCGAGATCGTCGGCGCCCTGCACGCCGCGGACGCCCTCGCCCTCACTCTCGTCGTCACACTGAGACGTGACAGTGCGTGGGCGCCGGCCGGCACGGAGCTCTCCGCACACCAAGTGCAGCTGGCACCGACTGCACTGCCGCTCACCTCTCGGCCGGCAGCCGCAGCCGTTACTTCGACGCAGCCTGCCGCGCTCACCCCGGACGGGGCGCTCAGTCATCCCCTCTTGCAGTCGCCGCCCCAGCTCTGTCTCTGGCGAGCGCAGACCGACAACGACGCATCGGTCGGTCTGGATGGGCGATTCGAGAAGTCCGGTCTGTTCCGCCTGGACGTCGAGCGAACACACATTCGCGAGGAGAGCGGAGCCACGCTCGTGGAGCGCACGCTGCGAGGGGCCTTTGGCGACGCCATCACCCATCGCACCCGGATCCGGGTGCTCGGCACACATGACTACCTGCTCGATGAATACGTGCGGCTTCCAGACGGACCCGTCGATGTTCTCCGCGTCGGCGTGCAGTTCAGCCTTGCGGCCGGCATCGACCATGTCGACTGGACTGGGCTAGGCCCGTGGGAGAACTATCCCGACCGCCGCGCATCGGCCTTGCTCGGCCGATGGTCGGCGACCATTGACGAGCTCGCCACCCCGTATGTGAGGCCGCAGGACAACGGAACCCGCGGGGGTGTGGATGAACTCGCATTGCGCGGCGTCGCCGGGCGCGTGGACATCACTGCCGGTCAGCCGCTCTGGATGACGGCTTCCCGCCACTCGACGGATGCTCTAGAGCGAACGGCGCACTGGTGGGAGCTCCCGCCATCCGACCTCACACACATCACGCTCGACGTTGCCCATCGCGGCGTCGGCACCGGCGCACTCGGCCCTGACACGCTGCCCCAGCATCGGATCACCGAGAGTGAGCATGAGTGGCAGTGGCGTCTCCGGCTGCAGACGAGCTGAGCCGGAGCATACGATGACCAGTGAGACTACGACGGTGCGCGGGCATTTTGACGACGGCTGGGAGGCTGTGGTCAACGCTTTCGCTGGGACCGTCGATCCTGCTGTCGGCGGTGCGGCGCTGGCGATTCGGCACGAGGACCGCGACGTGGTCGACGTGTATGCGGGCACGGCCGACACCCGGACCGGCCGGACCTGGGCGGCTGATACGCCGGCGGTGCTCTTCTCGTCGACGAAGGGACTGGCGGCCGTCACGGTCGCTCTCCTTGTCGACCGCGGCCGCCTCGACATCGAGGCGGAAGTCGCGGGGATCTGGCCGGAGTTCGGCGTTCACGGCAAGAGCGGAATCACCATTGGCGACGTCCTGTCCCATCGCGCGGGCCTGGTGGCCCCCGATGCACCGCTCAGCACGGACGAGCTCATCGATAATCGCGCCTTCGCAGCGAGACTGGCGGCCCAACCGCCACTTTGGCCCGGAGCGAGCGCGCACCTGTACCACCCTGTGACATGGGGCCCGCTCGTCAGTGAGATCGTCCGCCGGGCCACCGGCGAGGAGATCAGCGACATCTTCCTTCGGGAGATCGCAGCGCCACTTGCCGCACACGCGACGCTCGCGCCAACGGAATCGGAGGCGCGAGACGTCGCATACGTCACCCTCTCCCCCGAGTTGGAACTGTTCAGCACCCAGACTGTGCCGCTCTTGGGCGAACTCGCGGCGGCTAGTCTGACCGCCGGAGGCGCGCTCCCGCCCACGCTCGTCGGCGATGGAATCGGGCTGAACGACGCCCGAGTACTCGGCTCGGGCCTCGTCAGCTCAGGCGGCGTCGCGAGCGCGCTGGGTCTTGCTCGCATCTGGGCCGCGACGGTCGCGCGCGTTCCGCTGCTGTCGGCCGGTGCGCTGGCCAGTCTGCTCCGCGTGCGCAGCCACGGCACGGCCTTTGGCGAGAACCCGGATGCAAGCGAGGGGCATGAATGGGGTGCCGGCGTTCAGCTGGCGTCCGCTGCACTTCCACTTCTGACGCGACGCTCCTTCGGGCATGACGGCGCCGGCGGTCAGTGCGGGTTCGCCGATCCTGAGTGGGGCATCGGATTCGGATATGTAACCAACCGGTTGTCACACCTTCACCTTGTCGGCCCGATCCTCGACGCGATGCGTTCGACGCTCGAGCGGCATTGAGCCCAACCTGCACGAGTACCCGTACGAGCGCGTGACGATGAGAACGTTCCAGCCCTAGAGGTCGCGCCATGCCGGGATGGGCGCCGACCTCGAGTAACCCAGCTGCCGCCTTCTCGCGCTTTCGATGAATTCCCGACTTACCCACAATGTAAGCGCCGTAGCGCCCAGATCAAGGAGGATCACAAATGAATAGTGAGGCAACCACAGTTTCGGAACCGGCCACGGCACGAGAGCCCGTCTCCCGGGCAGCCGAGAAGGCGACGTGGCGTCTGACGCGAGGCGAGCGAACGCGGTACTACCTTGGAGGAATCGGCTGGCAGATCGGCGCCGGCGTTATGATCTCTTTCCTCAGCATCTACTTGATGTTCCAGGGGCTGAGTCTCGCGGCCGTGGGGACGCTTATCCTCGTCGTCAAGGTCATCGACGCCGTCGACGACCTGCTGTTCGGCTACTTCATCGATCGCGCGAATCCGGCGCAGTTGAAGTTCCTCCGAAAACTGGCCGGCTCCGGTAAGTACCTCCCGTGGTACCGCGTGACCTTCTTCCTGTTGCCACTGACGACGGTCTTGTTCTTCGCCATGCCGGCGAACATCCCCGAGGTCGCAAAGCTGTTCTGGTTCGCCGCCGCCTACCTTCTTTACGATCTCGCTTGCACACTTTCCCAGGTGCCCATGTACTCGATGATCGTGACGCTGACGGATCGCGTGAGCGAACGGGATAACCTTCTGAAGATCCGAGGCGTGATGACCGTGCTCGTCGGGGTGCTCTCCGGGCTTGCATGGCAATTCATGATCAGCGAGTTCGTCGGCTGGCCGATCAGCGCCGTCGCCATCACCTCGGCTGTCATCGCACTGGTGCTGATGGTCCCCCTCAGTCGCAAGGTCACCGAACACAACGTCGAACTCCAGAACGTCGACGACAGTGCGCCGCCCAAGCACACGCCTGGCGAGATGCTGAAGGCAATTCGAACCAACAAATACCTGCTGCTCATCTTGACGAGCGACGTCGTCGCGGGTGCAAGCCTGACCATGTTGACCACCAGCATCTTCGCGGCGTTCTTCCTGTTCGGCAACTCCATGGTGCTCACCCTGCCCGTGATCATCGCTTTCATCCCGGGGCTGATCGTGCAGTTCTTCGCGGATCGCATCGCCCACCGTCTGGGAAAGCGCAATGCGATCGTGCTGTGTGCGTTGATCGGTGCGACATGCGGACTTATCCTCTTCTTCGTCGGGCCAGGCAATGTGTTCCTCGTGATCCTGCTCATGACGGCGGGGGCTATCCCCAACGCCGTGAACGTGATCATGCGCACCTTTCTCATCCCGGACACGATCGAGTACACCCGCTATAAGAGCGGTCAGGACTGGGCGGGCATCTTCTACTCATTGGACTCGTTCGTACAGAAGACGACTTCCGGGGTCGCAAGCGCCTTGGCGTTCTTCATCCTCGGACTGGGCGGCTGGGTGGCCATCGAGGCCGGCTCGTTCGCGGAGCTCCAGGAGCTGGGCGTGACGCAGCCGGACAGCGCCCTGGCCGCCCTGTGGGTCACCGTTGCCCTCGTGCCGGCGCTCGGCAGCCTGGCATGCGCGGGCGTGGTGTCCTTCTATCGACTGCGGGATGCCGATGCCGCGCTCATGGCGCAGTGCAACGGCGGCGAGATATCCCGCGAGGAGTGCGAGGCCCGGCTGTCCCGCGTTTACTGACCACCCGCATCAAAAGGCGTTGAACTCAGAATCGTGAACTGATCCTGGGTCGTCGGGGAACCGTCCCGCGTCGAGGAATCGCTCGATGCGGGCGACGGCCTCCGAGAAGGCACTCGATCGTGGCCTATTCAGAAATCCGTGGTGGCCTTTGATGAGGCGGTACTCGATATTCGCGCCAGCCGCCGTCGCGGCGTCCGCGAAGGTGCTGCTCGAGCGGCGAAGGATGTCATGCGTGGCGTCGATCATCAGGGTCGGCGGCAGGTTCGAGAGCGACGCGTAAGCCGGAAACGCCAGAGGATCCTCCAGCAGACGCTCATCGCCGACGTAATTCGCAGTCATTCGGTGTACTTCGGCGAGCATGAACTTGGATCCGGCGAGCGACCCGCGTAGCGACTTCTCCACTTCGGAGTGTTCTGGCAGCTTTCCGTGGAACACGCCGTATGCGAGGACCAGTGACGTGGGCTGCGCACACCCTTCCGCCTGGAGCATCAGAGTCGCCCCGGCGGCGAGATTCGCGCCAGCGCTCGCTCCGCCCAGCGAGAGACTGCTGTGACGCGCCCACAGATCCAGTGCGGCATCGACCACGTCGTGAAGCGCCGCCGGGAACCGATTGGACGTGTTCTCGCGCCCGGCCGCTCTTCGACGCGCTGGCCGAGGGGCCAGTCGGTAGTCCACGGTCCGCACGACACGACCGTGCGCCGCCAGGTACTTCGCCGGCGCATCGGATTCCTTCATGTGGACGCTGCCGCCAAACCATCCACCGCCGTGCACCCAGAGGAGCGGGATCGCGGATAGGGGGCGGAGAGGCAGATAGTCACGGATGCGGATCGCCCCGCCACGGCCCGGAACCTGCCCCTCCCTGACCTCGAACCCCGGCGCACGCCGTCGCATCATTTCGAGATCGCTATCGCCCATGACTTCCCCTCAATGCGACTCGAGAACCAGAGATATCCGCCTGGTGCTCTTCATCCGCCAGATTCACGCGGATCGAAAATATGGCTATACTCAGATATTATCTGACGCCCCGCACAAAGGAGTCCTGTGAGCGACACCGCATTTCCCTACCAAGACGCCTCGCTTGCCATCGCGGCGCGGGTCGAGGACCTGCTTGCACGAATGACTCTGGCCGACAAGGCGGGACTGATGTTTCAGCCGCCGATCCAGGTTGCGGACGACCTCGGCACCCGGGTGATGGGGTCGCTTTCGAACCGTGACCTTCTCGAGCGCCGCATCACTCATGCGAACGTCGTCGCGACCCGTTCCGCCCGCGAGATGGCGGCCTGGCACAACGCGCTGCAGCGGGAAGCATCCGAGATCGGCCTCGGCATCCCGTTCACCATCTCGAGCGATCCACGGCACGCCTTCACCGACAATCCCGCGACTGCACTGATGTCCGGCCCCTTCTCGCAGTGGCCGGAGTTTCTCGGCTTCGGAGCGCTCGACGACCCCGAGCTCACACGGCGCTTCGGCGACGTGGTCCGCCGGGAGTACCTGGCCGTCGGCATCCGGAGCGCGCTTCATCCCCAGATCGACCTGGCGACCGAGCCTCGCTGGTCGCGCGGCATCGGTACCTTCGGACAGAACGTAGACGTCGTGGGACGACTCGGCCTCGCTTACATGCTCGGGCTGCAGGGCGACGCCCTCGGACCGCAGTCCGTGGCCGCGATGGCCAAGCACTTCCCCGGCGGCGGCCCCCAGCTTGACGGCGAGGACCCGCACTTCTCCTACGGCAGGGAGCAGGTGTACCCGGGAGGACGGTTCGATCTGCACCTTCAGCCGTTCCGCGACCTGCTCGATGCCGGCGTTTCCCAGATCATGCCCTACTACGGCATGCCGGTCGGCACCGAGTACGAGGAAGTCGGGTTTGCGTTCAACAAGCAGATCATCAACGACCTACTGCGAGAAGAACTCGGATACGACGGCGTCGTCTGCACCGACTGGGGCGTACTGTCCAGCCAATTCTGGGGGGTCGAATCCCTTACGTTCGACGAGCGGCTGATCAAATCCCTCGAAGCCGGCGTCGATCAGTTCGGCGGCGAGACGGATGTGCAGGCCCTGATCGACCTCGTGAGAGGCGGCAGAGTCTCCGAGTCACGCCTGGATATCTCGGTTCGGCGCCTCCTTCGAGAGAAGTTCTCACTGGGACTGTTCGACGAAGCGCGCTACGTGGACGTCGACTCCGCTGATGAGCTGGTCGGGAGCGCGGATGCCCGTGCCGCCGGTCTCGAGGCACAATCGGCAGCCTTCACACTGCTCACGAACGGCGAGGGTGCGGCCCACCTTCCCCTCTCGGGTCAGCCGTCGGTGTACCTCGAGGGCGGCGAGCCCGGTGACTTCGCCGGTTGGGCCGACGTCGTGAGCGATCCGGAGCGCGCAGATGTGGCGATCGTCCGCTTGAACGCACCATGGGAGCAGCGCGGCGGCGTGTTGGACTCGTTCTTCCACGCCGGTTCACTCGACTTCCCGGCAGAAACGATCAGCCATCTTCGGGCTCTCTCCGAGAAGGCGCCTCTCATCCTCGATATCTACCTCGATCGCCCGGCGATCCTCGCACCGCTTCTGACATTCGCCTCGACGATCCTGGTCAACTTCGGGGCGTGCGACGAGGCATTCACGCGAGTCGTGTTCGGCGCGGCAGAGCCGCGAGGATCGTTGCCTGTGGATATCCCCGAGTCGATGGACGCCGTGGCGGGGAGTCGTCCGGATGTGCCCGCGGACACGGCGCGCCCGACGTTCTCCTACGGCCACGGGCTCCGCTACGCGGACTGGACGCCGGCCGAGCGCCCCGCCGCGTCGACGACTTCGATCGAGCGGAAGACGGAAACTGCGCGCTATGACCTCACGAGGGCTGCGCTGGCAACTGTCGTAGAGGACGACGAGGCGAGGGACATCCTCGATCGCATGGGTTTCGACCTTCGCGAGCACCCCGCGTACCCCGTCGTCAGCTTGATGCCCATGGAAGCCGTTTTCGAGATCTTGGCCGAGCTGGTGCCCTCGGACACACTGCAGGATGTACGCGGGAGTCTTGCCGCGCTGCCACCTCGCTGATCAGCGGGGACCAACAGCCCAACACTCCGGGCTGTTGGTCCCCGGTGGCGCCTCAGGCGAATCATTCGTGCCCGATCGCTCTGATGCGCTTGGGATGATCGTCGACCGTTCCGCCGATGCACGTGGAGACCAATGGTGCGCGTCGCCGCGCCCTGGATAGGGTTGCCGCCTCATCAGCTGCGCCAAGCTGCGATGCGGTTCGCGTCAGCGCCCTATTCGGCAGCGTGAGCGGCTGCCCGGGCGAGAGCACATCCGATCTGAGGCATCGCGGTAGTCCACGCGGGAGGCTCTGTGGTTGCGAGCGTGTGTACTCGGGTGAGATCACCCAATAGCCCTGGATCCGCGAACCACTGCCGGACCCATCACCGTCGGCCAGATGAGTGCGCCATGCGCTGCAATGCGCGGCGAGACTGCAACTCGTCTCACCCGAGGAGCGCGAGGCCCACCTGAGAGGGGCGCCCCTGGACACCGAGCCAAAGCCACTCGAGGGGCGTGACGCCGTCGACTCGGACCCTCTCGGCCTGCCTCGAGTTGATGATGCAATGAGTCGTGAGGCCGGCCGCACGCTGTGCCTTCATCAGGGCAGGCACGGGAGTGTCGTAGATGAAGAGGCCAACGTCGGGGTCGTCCTCGCGCAGGGCGTCGCACATGACCTTCAGGTCGCGCTGGTAGGCGATGCCGGCCTCCGAGTCGGCTGCAAGATCACCGGTGGCGACATAGGTCCAGTACTCGGCGAGCGCCACGTCGCGTGTGGAGCTCACGAAGAGCGTCCGGACACGTGTCCCGTGATCACGTCGGAGCGCCTGCAATGCGTCGAGCACGAGGTTGTCCGAGTGGATTCGCTCGACAACCTCGGGCGGTGCCTGCCACACCCGCTCCGCCGCATCCCGCCAGCCGTCGTAGAGCATGAAGGCACCGTCCACACAACACGTGACGTCGCCGCAGTCCGGGAACAGGTGCATGATGTCATCCGTGAGCAGCGCCGTGCCGAATCCTCCGGCGCTGAATCCTGTCACGACGATCTGCTCCGGGCTTCGGCCCACGAGCTTCATCGCCTCTTGCATGACGGCCCGGTAATTCGTATAGCCGTGGTGATGGAGGGTACGCTGCTGTCCATCCAACCCCGTGTACGGGTAGTCCGCAGTTCCGACATGGAAATCTCCACTGCCGTAGCTGATGGAGATCATGCTCCAGTTGCGGAACGGATTGCCGTCCTTGCTGCTCCCCACGCCGTGCGCCGTGACCAGATCGGCTACGAGGTCGGAATCCGAGGCGTAGAACGTCGATCCGGAAGGCTTCGAGTACATCGATGCGGGGCGAGCTGCCATGTACTCGTTCCAACTCACGCCGCCGCCGTGGAACATCACGATCAGCTTGTTCTCGCTTCCGAGACGAATGCTCCCATGGTACGGCTCACCATTCGCCGACACCGCGCCCGGTGGCGTGATGCGATACCACTTACCCAACTTGGGATGGTCTGGGAGCGCCGGGAACCGGAGCCGCCGTAGCAGAGGGGCGAGCAGCCGCGTCTTCAGCGGTGCGTCTCGCATCAGTGGTTGAGCGGTGCTGGACGACATTGCAACTCCTGGGAATTGGACGCGGGTGGCGAGGTCAGTAGGCACGCGAGAGCTGCGCCTCGCACTCTTCGCGGGTGATGGTTCCTGCGTTGCAATGAGCCATCAGCTCCGCATCCGAGTCCTTGAGGTCGTAGAACAGCATGGCGAGGGCGCTCAGCAGAATTCCGCACGCAGGGACGATCGTGAATAGCACCCACAATCCCGTGAGAGCCAGGTCCGACTGGGGCACATTCTGAGCAACTAGATCGCCGAATCCCGCCGCGTCGACCGGTGTCCATTGGAAGAGGCCGAGAGCGAAGAGCGCCAAGGCAGCGCCGACGCCGCCGAACGCCTTCGCGACGAATGAGTCGAGCGCGAAGAAGATGCCCGAGCAGTCCTGACCCGTCTTGTAACGCGAATACTCGATCGCATCAGGGGCGATGAAGCTGCGCAATGTCCCGAGTATCGTCGCCGGCAGGCCCGCCACGCACAGGATCGCCACGATGAGCACCGTCTGACTCGTCGGAATGAAGAAGAGGGCGAAGGACGTGGCGGCCATCACCAGCCCCGTAGCGACGATGGGTCCACGCTTTCCGAATCGTTTAGCGATTCTCACAGACGCGAGCTGGAGGGCGAGTGCCGGCAGCAGCACGATCAAGCTCGGCAGATTCAGGATGAAGGAGTTTCCGAAGAGATAGAACGCCGCAAACATGGTCACGGCGCTTCCCGTTGCCAGCATGAGTGAGATGGCTCCGGAAACGAGGTAGATCGCCATGTACTTGTTCGCGCGGACGACTCTGAGCATCTCGCCGAATGTGTATCGCCTCACCGCGGACTCGTCGACATTCTTCAGCCCAGGATTGTGTTCCTTGACCCCGAAGGCGAGCGGGAGCATCAGCAGGAACAGAATGATCATGGAGACGATTGCGACACCGGTCAGTGGCAATCCGACGTTCTCGCTGATCAAGAACTGCCACAGCATCGAGACGACGATTGTCAGGAAGAGGAAGATGATCGCCCGATTGCGGAGGATCGTGTTTCTTTCGATGGGGTTGTCGGTCAGCGTCATGATGAGCGAGTTCATCGGCACCTCGATGAACGTGTAGCTGAAATCGAATAGAACCATCAGCACGAAATACCAGATGAGCTTCTCGGCGTCGCCGAGGCCCGACGGCATGGCGAACAGCAGGACGACAGTGATCGGAAACAGCCAGAACAGCGAGCGATACCAGGGCAGGTAACGTCCTGGACCGGCGAACCGGCGGAACACGGGCCACTCTTGGATGCGCCAGCGGTCGACCACGAAGCCGAAAAGAATGTCGTTGACCGCGTCCACGACTTTGACCATCAGAGTGAGACCGGCGGCCACCTGCACGTCGACGCCTTGGAAGAGGAGGAAGAGCGCGCCGAGGACAGTGACGATATTGCCGCCGTTCATCCGCCCGACGTCACCTAGGTAATAGAAGACGCGCTCTCGGGTGGTGGTGCGCCAGCCGGCATGCCGGCCGCCGCCGCTTCGCGGCCCCGCCGCAGGCGCCAGCGAAGCTGTCGACCCCTGGTCCAGCCCAGACTCGATCATTCGATCCTCCTCGATCGATACGAACATCTCAGTTCTCTTCAGTTTTCGATCAGGTTAGCATGAAGTTGATCCCACTGAGATTTCTATTCCTCGCGATCCGTCTCCGTCGCAGCACCGACGTCGCCAGCCGCATCGGGACAGCGGTTGGCCGCCCGCTCAGCCTCAGCGAGAGGTTCACCGCTCGGCGTGACGTCGATTCGGTGTGGCCGGCGTAGACGCGCGATAACCGGCCAATGCCGGTCAGAGGCTCCGTGCACTCTTCGGCAAAGTTCGAAGGGAGGAACTGACGGTTGAAGCCATTCCAAGACGCGCGCGAGATGTCGTTCGGGCGACCGCCGCTGGGGCCATCACCCGTCGACCTCGAAATCAGGTGCGCGCAGGATGAAGCGTTGCACCTTGCCGCTCGGTGTCTTCGGCAACTGGTCGATGAAGTGCACACGACGCGGGTAGGCGTGAGCGCCTAGCTGGTCTCGGACGAGTTGCTTGATGGCATCGCGAAGCGAGTCATCAGGTTGTGCGTCCTCAGCGGGTACGACAAAGGCCTCGACGACCTCGCCGCGCAGTTCGTCAGGACGGCCGACGACTGCCACCTCGACGACATCGGGAAGCTGCACGATGATGCTCTCGACGTCGAAAGGGCCGATGCGGTATCCGGCAGCGAGGATCACGTCGTCGTCGCGGGAGGCGAAGAAGAAGTTCTCGCCGTCGTGGCGACCGACATCGCCAGTAAGGTACCAGTCTCGGTCGTTGGTGAATCGCTCCCGCGTCTTCTCCTCCGCGTCGAGGTAACCCTCGAACCACAGCAACGGGCTCCGTGTCGTCGACAGCACAATCTGCGAGCCAAGCGTCGCGGCGGTGAAACCCGGCAGCGCCTGCCCCATCGACCCCGGCAGCACGTCGCGGCGCAATGCCGGGTGCCACGCGTTGACGATCATCATTCCATGCTCGGTCTGACCATAGTGATCGCGCACGGTCGAACCGAGCGCGCCCGGTGCCCATGCGGTGACGTCGGGCGTGAGTGGCTCGCCCGCCGAGGACGCGCGGCGTAGACGAGACCGTTCGAGTCTGACGTCGCCGAGCCGCAGAGAGCGGTAGACCGTCGGCGCTGCCGCGAAGTTCGTCACACCGATGCTCTCGATGACCCTGCGGGTGAGGTCTGCAGAGAAGCCCGCGCCGAGCAGCACGTTCGGCCTGCCGATCGCGAGAGGGCCGATGATGCCGTAGTACAGGCCGTACGCCCACCCGGGATCGGCCGCATTCCAGAACACATCGTCGTCGTCCACCCCCAGGCCATACCGCATGTACGCGACGAATGATCCGATCGCACGCGCCGGGATGCCGACAGCCTTGGGTGTTCCCGTCGTACCCGACGTGTAGAGCTGCACGATGAGGCCGCCGCCACCCACCGCGACGCCCCGCCCGTCGAGAGGTTCGCCTTCGAGAAGACGGTCGAAGGCGGCCCCCGTCACCAGGGTGTCGATACCAATAGCGTCGACCTTCGAGAGCTGGTCGGGCTCGGTGATGACGAGCGTCGCCCTCGATCCCGCGACCCGCATCTCGATGGCGGGGGCGGCGAAGGCCGTGAACAGCGGCACGTGGACAGCGCCGAGTCGCCAGATGGCGAGCAGGGCGATCGGCAGCTCCCGCCTCTTGCTCATCAGCACGGCCACCCGGTCGCCTTCGCCGATCCCGCGAGCTCTCAGCGCGCCGGCCAGCCGTCTGGATGCGTCGGACAGCTCGCCATAGGTCAGCGGGGTTGCACGCGCGTCGCCGTCGATCAGCGTGAACGCGATATCGCCTGCGGGGTGGTCGTCACACAGCACGGCCGCGACGTTCAGCGTCGCTGCCGTGTACGTCGCTTGGAGTTGCCGGACGTCGTCCGCCACATCCTGTGCCGACTGCCAGTGGGCTTTCGCTTCGACGACGCCCTCCGAGGCCGTCGGCGCGTTGCGCACCTGAGATTCTTGCGTCATATCTTCCTCACCCTCGAGTCAGAGTCGTGCCGGTAGCAGTGCGGCTTGGGTCGGCGCTGATGAGCCCTATCGACGCCGCACCTCGCGCCTCAGAAGCGAGCCTAGATGAAACACATCCAACCGTGCGAAATCTGAGCGCTCCGGACGTCTGATCTGAGCGTAAACCGCTCAGTTGGGTGTTTTTCATGTATGTTTGCCCCGTCACCGACTATTGGACGGGGAGATTCAATGACGATCGCGGCAGTAACGCGCCTCAAAGGGCTGGATCCGACCATCGAGGAGGAAGTTCGCGGAACAGATCCGGTGGATTTCTACGGCTACCGCGAACTGCTCACCACTGACGAGCGCGCACGCCTCGCAGGGCTTCGCCGCTTTCTGGAGGCCGAGGTCGCCCCGATCGCGGATGAGTACTGGGAGCGGGCAGAGAGTCCTCGCCACGTCTTCCGCCCGCTCGCCGACCTCGGTCTCTACAGCGCCGGGTTCCCCGACGTCGCCGAATTCAAGAACTCGGCTCTCTTCCGCGGCTGGGTGAGCTACGAGCTGGCCCGCGTCGACTCCTCCGTCGCGACGATGGCGGGCGTTCACAGCGGCCTGGCCATGAACGCGGTCGCCATCGGGGGATCCGACCAGCAGCGCGCGGATCTCCTTCCGAAGATGGCGCGCGGCGAGGTCGTCGGCGCGTTCGGCCTCACCGAGCCTCTCTCGGGTTCCGACACAGCCCGCGGCATCCGCACGACGGCCCGCCGCGATGGGGACGAGTGGGTGCTCGACGGAGCGAAGCGCTGGATCGGCAACGCCACCTTCGCGGACATCGTCGTCATCTGGGCGCGCGACGTCGCCGACGGCAACGTCAAGGGGTTCCTCGTTCCCCGGCACACCCCTGGTTTCACCGCAACGAAGATCGAACGCAAGCAGTCGCTCCGCGCCGTCGAGAACGCCGACATCGTGCTCACCGAGGTGCGGGTGCCGGAGTCTTCGCGCCTGGCGCGCGTGCGCTCGTTCCGCGAGGTTGCGAACATCCTTCGGCAAACGCGATCGGATGTCGCGTGGCAGGCGCTGGGCAACGGCGCCGGCGCCTATGAAGCCGCCGTGGCGTACGCGCGGTCGCGCGAGCAATTTGGGCGGCCGATCGGCTCCTATCAACTCGTGCAGAGCAAGCTCGTCACGGCCCTCACGGAGATCACAGCATCCATCGCCCTCTGTACCCGCACCGCACAGCTGCAAGAGGTAGAGGCGCTCACCGATGAGCAATCGGCGATGGCCAAGGCCAGCGTGAGCGAACGGATGCGACGTGTTGTGGCCCTCTGCCGCGAAGTCCTCGGCGGCAACGGCATTCAGCTGGACTACGGGGTCGCGCGCCGCTTCGCGGACGCCGAGGCGATCTACACGTACGAAGGCACGCACGACATGAACACGCTTATCGTCGGCCGCGAGATCACCGGCATCCCCGCCTTCACCTGAACGAAACCGCGAAGGGATCAACGACATGACCACCGCCATCGTCACCGGCGCCGCCCGCGGCATCGGGGCGGCCACCGCCAAGCGACTCGCCGCAGACGGTCACCCCGTGGCTGTGATCGACCTCGACGAGGCCGCAGCGTCCCTCACCGCAGAAGAGATCGTCGCGCACGGGGGCCGTGCGACCGCGATCGCCGCCGACGTGGCCGACGCAGATTCCGTCCGGGCAGCGGTCGACCGCGTCGCCGCCGAACTC